>JACRFB010000005.1 GCA_016218045.1 Ignavibacteriota bacterium | reverse complement strand
CGTAGCGGCCGGTTGTGCACGAACGACAGAATACGCTAGAAGTAGGACGAGGCCACACATGAGTGCTTTCATGAAGGACCTCCTGTCAGCGTGTGACGAGTATGGTGGTGGTGACGGTGCCGGTGTTGCTCTGCACTGTAAGCAGGTAGGTTCCTGCCGCTACCGGGTGCCCCGATGCATCACACGCGTCCCAGCCCAGTGCATGTGTGTCCGCGGCAAGTTGTCCCGTCCGCAGCGTCCGCAGCTCGCGGCCGAGCAGGTCGTGCACGCTCACGCGGACGGTACTCGGCGCAGGAAGTGTGACCAAGGCCGTGCTGGAGCCGTGGGTGGGGTTCGGCCAGACGGGACTGATGGATATTCCCGTGGGTGATACTGGCGGGCCTTGTTCCTCCACCTTCAAATCCTGATTGCCGCCGAGAACATGGAAGAAGCCGCGTGCAAGACCGCCTCCCTCTTCAGGAGACGCTACCAACACGTCATCATAACCGTCTCCGTTGATATCACCGAGTGATGCAAGCTTGCTACCCATAATCGTACTACCATATCTTTCGGCACCAATACCCGGAGCAGCGCTTTTCCCAAAGTCCGATGAATTAATTCCAGTGCTCCGTCCTGGCCAATATGACATGAATACGTCGATTGTCCCCGAACCAATCGCATAGTCTCTAATATCGTCGTTGTTCAAGTCTCCGATGGCGTATGCATCGGAATATAAGCGTGACCAATACCGCTTGAATAGCGTACGCTGAGGGTAAGATAATACCCCCGATCTTGATCCATAATGGATGTACCCGTCTTCCTCTGCGTAGTAGACATCCATAATGGAGTCACGATTCACATCGAGAATGCTTGCAGTGTTGATAAATGTCCTAGAACTATCTCTTGCACCGACGTGTCTTGAATCAAGAACAATATCGGGAGTATAGGCGTTCATTATGGAGCTTGCTGAACCGTAGTATATATAGAGCTGCCTATAATCGTAGTTTGTTCTTGCCTCTGATCGGAAGTGCCTTTTCCCCACGGCAATATCCGTCACCCCGTCGCCATTAAGATCGCCTGTGCTCGTGAGCTGCCCATACTCGTGCTCGTATCTCGGATATCCTTGATTAAGCACGATACTTGGCGCAATAGGAAAGACATTTCCACCTAGATAGATAAATACATTTCCGCCACCCACCTTGCCGTTATCACCGCCGTGGAAGTCGGCTACAATAACATCCATGAAGCCATCATTGTTGATATCTCCAGAAACGAGAGACGACCCAAATGTGGCGTATGCTGCGGGTTGAGGATACTCCATAATAATGAGTGTATCACTGCATAACAGACATGGCTTAGAACCATATAATACATGTATCAGTTTGGAGGTCCCATTGCTCCCCAGGGTCACAAGGTCGCGTTGGTGATCACCATTAATATCGGTATAAACCACATTCCACCCACCCGGAATAACTGCATCCGGAATGCAGTCGAGAATTCCCGGCCCGCCATAGTATATATACAATTTGCCTCTATTTAGCGCACTCACACCGAAATCAGGCCAACCGTCTCCATTGACATCGTCAAGTGCTACAACATTCCATCCAAGAGTCGAGTCCCAATCGTCTCCAACACACTCAAGCAGCAACTTCAGTTCTGATTGTGCATCCGCCTGCTGCGTCCAGGTGAAGACGAAGATCAACATTATACACTGTATTATACACCGAATATTGTGTATCATTTGTGATATCTCCGAATTACCGTTGTATTATCGTCTAATTATCATCATCGCAACACCGTCACACGTTTCATCGAGCGGTGTGAGCCCGCTTTCACCGTGACGAGATACACTCCGTTCGGCAGCGAAGGTCCCGCCTCGAAAATCAGCGAATGTGTGCCCGCCGTGCGCCACTCGTCCAACAGCCGTGCAATTTCACGTCCCTGCAGTGTAAACACCTGTACGCGCACATTCTCGGCCTCGGGCAGCCGGAAACGTATCGTTGTCACCGGGTTGAAGGGATTCGGGTACACACGCAAGTCGAGTGGATCCACCGGTGCGGGGATGTCACCCATCGTACGTGCGCTCCGTTTCTGCACCAGCTCCCGGGGCAACACGCGTCGGTAGCCGTTGCGGACAAGTAGGGCTTGACTGCCTTGAAGGTTGGTGTACGTGCCGCTGAGGATCTCGTCAATCCGCATGATTACCCCCGTACTTCGTTGGACATGAGGACCCCGCTTTGATTATCACTCCCAATGATACACTCGGTGGGCTGGGCTACTGCCCCCCCCCCCCCGCGAGAGTGGTGAACAGAACGTTAATAAGACAAGCAGCTCTAAAGCGAATCATGTTTCCCCCTGAGTATATGATACGGCACTGTGAGGGATAGGTACGTCGTGTAAAAAACGATAATGTTAACGTAATCATCCGATTCCGTTGAATCAAGAGAATTGTGCGTCGAAACGTAATGCGTTGCGAGATGGAGGGGGAGAGCGTGGAACGCGCCGGAGTATTTCTTGGATTACCCTCACCCCGGCCCTCTCCCGTTCCGGGCGAGGGTGACTGGTCTGTCTTGGGCGGTGTCGTTGGTGTGGATCGGGAGGTGGTAGATAGTAGATCGGTGGGTGGTAGTTGGTAGATGGGTAGGAGGTAGATGGTAGATCGGTAGGTGGTAGTTGGTAGATTGGTAGACGAATAAACGACACGTCGATCCGATTCACTTCGCGATCTAGGCGGCGTGTGCGGGAAGGGCGAATTACATCCGACAGGGGCGACCGGCGGTCGCCCGACACACGTGCGGGAATCGCGTAGATGGGTGGGTGGTAGATCGGTAGGTGGTAGATGGTAGATGGGTAGACGAACAAACGACACGCCGATCCGATTCACTTGGCGATCTAGGCGGCGTGTGCGTGAAGGGCGAATTACATCCGACAGGGGCGACCGGCGGTCACCCGACACACGTGCGGGAATCTCGTACATGGGTGGGTGGTAGACGGTAGATGGGTAGTTGGTAGATGGTAGTTGGGTAGATGAATACACGACACGCCGATCCGATTCCTTCCGCGTTGTATTCGGTGTGTGCGCTACGCATGGATCACATCCGCAGGGGCGACCGGCGGTCGCCCGACACACGGCACACCACGACACACCTCTAGCACAGTTGCGACCTGCGGCGCTGGGTCGCAGGGTCGTCACGGGCGACCTGCGGCGCTGGGTCGCGGGGTCGTCACGGGCGACCTGCCGGTCGCCCTTATCCGATTTTATTCGCGGACTGCGGATGCGTCGAATAGAACGCCGGGAGAATCGGAGGGGTGGGTCTTTTACACGTCTGATCGTCTGATCGTCTGATCGTCTGATCGTCTAATCGTCTAACCGTCTAACCGTCTAATCGTCTGACCGTCTAACCGTCTAACCGTCTCACCTCCACCAACCTACCTCAGCACAACTCTCCGGACAGCGGTCTCGCCGCGGGTGTGGAGCACCGCAAGGTAGAGTCCGGGGGCGAGGCCCGAAAGATCCGCCGTGGCGCGGTGACGCCCCGCCGCGTGCGCCCCTGTGGCCACTGTGCGGACGACGCGGCCCAGCGCGTCGTGCAGCAGCAGTGTGGCGTCGGCCGCTCGAGACACTGTGTACGTGATGCTGACCGCACCTCGCGCCGGATGCGGGAACACCGCGTTGACTGCCAGGTCCGCGGGCGCCGGTGCCGCACTCGTTCCCGTGCTGCGGCTGAGAACGTACTCCACCTCCACCTGCGGCGGCTGTAGCGGCCATGTCGACACCAGGTCGATCCGCGTTTCGTGCACGCCCTCCGCACGCTGCGTCGTGTTCGGCTGCACGCGCAGCACCGACCCGCGGTCGCCCGATGTGGGTGTAACGTCGAGCCAGGAGGCGCCGCTTTGCAGCGTCCACGGCATCGTCAGGCCGCCGCCGGTCGAGAGCTGCACCTGCTGCGCCGCGGGAAGAGCCGCCCCGCGCTCGGCCGCAAAGAACAGGCGCAACGGCGTCAGCACAATGCCCGGGGGCGAGCCCACCTGCAGCGTCACCGTATGTGCGCACGTGAATGCCGTGTCCACACCGGCACACCCGGCTGCCCATTGGAGGGTATACCGCCCAGGCACAAAACGATCGTCCTCCACATCCAGAAGCCACGGACGTGTCACGGATGCCCCCACGTCTATCGTCCCGTAGGTCTGCACACTGTCCGACATCAGCACAAACGGCGCAGGCGCCACGATCGCCGCCGTGCAGGCCGCAAGCGGCACCGTGCCCGTGTTCTCGATCGTGTACAACACCTGCAGCGGACGAGGCACAACACGTTCGGCCGCCATGTCGGCCCACACCGTGTCGTGACCACGCGCCGTACAGCGCGCCGCGCGTATCCGCTCCCCGCCCCCGATGTGCAGCGCCGCACCGCAGCTCCGCCACGCCGTGTCACCCACGACGCGGTACCGCGCCACGATCTGTTCCGTCACCATCGTGGACGGACGCGGCTGCGCCACCGTCAGGTGCCACGTCACACTGTCGGTTGCATGCGCGCCCATACCCGTCACCTGTTTCATCACGCTCTCGCCCGACACGAGCGCGATATGCGGCGACTGCGCAAGGTCGAGCATCACCTCGATTGCGGACTGGCTTGTGTCGAGCACGTTCTCGAGCGCGAGTGACGCAGTGAACGGATCAGGCGTGTATGTGTCGCGTGCCACCGTGTAGACGAGTGTATCGGGTGTGTGAAGGGCGCAGCGTAGATCGTCCGTGATGCCGGGGAGCGCGGTCTGCGTCGCGCAGTGATGTGTCTCAACACCGACCGTATCGTACACGGACACTTCGTACGAGAGTATCACGGGATCGCGCAGCAGGCGCGGACGCAGCGACCAGCCGAACACCACGCTGTCGCCCATTCCGAGCGGTGGCAGCACACGTGTCAATGCCTCGGCGATCTCCGCCACGGAGGACGGTACGATATGCAGATCCACTCGGCCTGCACGCGAGCGGGTCGATCCGGCATTCCGCACCACACAACGCAGTATATACGTCGCGGGTTCGTACATGCGGCCGTCGGATGAGAGCGTACAGCGCTCCGGTGCGGTGAGCGCACATTCGAGCACGTCCGAGAGCGGCACCAGTGCGACGTTGTGCACACAAGGCCCCGTGCCCGTCCGTTCCGGTGTACGCAGAACAAGACGTACCGTATCCGTCTGTGTTGTGACGGGCGCCGACGCCGCACGCAGCGGCCACACAAACACGCGGCGGAAACGCGGCGCGATCGACACCGGGCCCTGCACCGGCGGTACACCCGCGTGCGGCACAAGATGCGGCGCCTGCGCAAGATCGAGCGTGGCGCTCTCCACAATACGCGCCGTGTCCAGTGGATTTTCCACCGTGAAGCGCGCCCAGACCGTGTCCGTCAGAGCGGCGCCCGACGGCGTGAAACGTATCACCTCCGTGCCCGTCGCCGCGCATGGTTGCAGCGGCTGGCCCGCCACGGTCACACTCCCCGCGCAGTACGTCAGAAGCGCGCCCAGTGTGTCGCGCGCAACACAGGATATCCCGAGGGATCGTGTCGCGGCGCGCACGGACGCAGACACAATCCACAGCTCTTCGCGGCTCCCGTGCGCCGGCAGAACAAAGCCGCCGCGCACCGTGTCGGAGGCAGGTTGTACGCGCAGCGCCATGCCGCGCGGCAACTGCACACCGCACTCACCGACGGTGAGCGGCCGGGCTGTCGTGTTCCGCATCGTGAAGTGCACCGGCACGTCCACTGTCGCCGCATCCAGTGCGGACGCCGTCACTGTATCGGGCAGGATCAGCGCGCACGACACCTCGCCGCCCGGTGTGCCGGGTACATGCAGCATGGTCAGCGTGGCGGCTGTGCCTCCCGCATTCGGCGGACAGCTCTGCCGCACAGACGCATCCTCGAACGTCCACTCCGCGTGTATCGCGCGATTGCCCGGCGACACCGATGTGTCCACACGCACCGTCCACGACACCGAGTCCGCGCGGCCCGCCGCAAGATCGGGCACCACACGTGAGGACACCTGCCCTGGTGGATCGAACACGAGACCGGGAGGGAGCTGCAGCGACACGCGCAGGGCATGCGCAGTCTTCACCGCATGTGTGTTTGTCACCACCGCGGTGATGCGGAAGATCTCGGGCCACACGAGGCCCAGGGACCGGTTCACCCGTATCGTATCCGGCATATGCAGCACGCCCGACACATAGTCCTGACCGTCGAACGGCAGGTACAGCCGCGTCAGAAACACGTCGGAGCGGCCCCCCAGCGTCGGCTTGTACGCGTTGAACACCGGCAGGTTCACTCCCGCGTGCCCTGTCAGATAGACATAGCCGTTGTCTGTCAGGGCAAGGGATGTGGTAGAGTTAGAAAATCGTGACGACCATGGTCTCCAGCCATAATTATAACCGTGGTCCGCTGAACCCCAACATGTAGAAATATGCATGCGAGAGAGACCAGAGTCAAGAATGCTAAGTGCATAGGAGGCCACACCGAACGTGTCGCGCAGTGCGTTGTGCAACGGGTAATTCCGTGACCAGGTGTAACAGTACGAATAGACCTTGCCCACTCGGTCAAGCGCAAGACCCTGTTGGTTCTCTTCACGGGTTCCACCGAGAAATGTGCCGTGCATGAGGCGCGCCAGTGGGGTGAGTTTACTAACAACAACATCATACGCATACATGGGGGAATGCGCAGCGCTGTCTCCGCGGAATGTTTGTTGATAGCCATCGATGCCGGGAAAATCCTGCGATGCTGTGGCTGCCTGGATGTAAATGTTGTCGTCGCCGTCAAGGCACATTGCATTGGGACTTGTCTGATCCCAGCCGGATCCGCCATGGTAGGTACAAAAAACGATCGAATCGAGTTGCGCGTCAAGCCCCGCGACAAAGAGATCGTACCCGCCACCATTTGTGGGTTGTTGCGCCGCTCGCACTGGAAGGTCGGTCCTGTGAATATTTCCGGATACGACCAGCAGCCCACGGCTGTTTACAGCCATATTCAGAATGCTGGCACCGGAATGAAAGTACCGCGCATGGAGCACAGTGTCACATGCGGCGTTCAGATGCAGAATAAACGAATACGGCGAGAGCAGACCGAGCGAGTCGGGCCTTCGGGCCATGAATGGCAGATGAGAATATCCCGCGAAGCCAGACACATACACAGCGCCTGCTGCATCTGTGTTCACGGCGAACAGCATGTCTTCGACACTTGGCGAAGCTCCATCGTTTTTGATGGATTGGCCGTATACATGTGTTCCAAATAGTAGTTTTCCCGACTCTGAGATCCGAAGAAGCACACCTGCGGAATAATTTCTCCCATCACTCCCCACGGTGGTGGAGGGGTGCGGGAGTAGCGAATTCGCGGTAGTTGGATAATCGTGTTCATTTTTCGCCATTGACCCGACAAGATAGATTGAACCATCCGGACCTAAGCAGAAACAGTTACTACTATTGTAGGACATATTCGGTCCGGTATACCAGCCGAGATACGTTCCAAATACAACCGTTTTCCCATCGCAGGCCATTTTCACAAGGTAGTCGTCAAATGGAGCGGCAAACCAGTTCCCAATCAAAGGTTCACCACTCCCGTTCGTGCCCCACGCGCGGAGAATGATATTCCCATCATTATCCACTCGTATCATGCTCGCTGTTTCATCAGCCGCGCCCCCGAAGTATGTCGAGTACTCAGTGCGCAAGGGTGTGCGATTCATCTCGGCCAGTTGCACTCGTCGATTTGGCGTACCACTATTGATACCACGCACTGTGGGGTTTGTCTGACGTCCCGCGGTCCCTCGTGAATTCGGCTGCGCTGCCAGGGCGCCACGCAAAGCGGCGCGTGCATCCCCTTCTTCGTCGACATCGAAGGCCACATCGCGCAGACGCGCACCGGGATGAAGGACGACGCGTTGTTCCAGCGCACCATCCGCTCCCTCGAACACCACGTCGATGTTGCGCCACACATTCCTGTACGTGATACGTTCGTACGCGGGCACATTCTCGCGCCAGCGGGTGCTGTCGGGATCGGTGTACCAATGATAGACCGCCTGCACCCGCCGCTCGGCCACAACACGCAAATGCCGCGAGGGATTGTGAAACCTGTACGTCAGTGTGGCGACATCCTGATCCAGCCGACGCAGTTCACCCGCACCGGTTGCCACCGTGCGGACCGCCGCTGACGTTCGAAATACAAAACCATCCTGCCGCAACCACATCGACGATCGTATGCCCTGATGTGCGTATAGTACTGCGTTGCTCCACTGCCCGCGATTCTCCGCAAAATGCCGCGGGATGTGGAGGGGGGTGGGACTCGTGGCCGATCCGCTTCCAGGTATTCCGGACGACGCCGGACCACGGACATCGTGCAGATTTGGCCGGTGTTCCCTCGCCTCGTGTCCAGCCATGACCGTCCGGAAAAGAACAAGGGTACAAACGAGCACAAGGGCCGCGTACCTTACTCCCGCGCACAAGACGGCCACACGAAACACGATGCGGATACCACTGTGTGGAATACCGCGAAGAGTCGCGCGAAACACACGACCTGGAACATCGTTCATACCATCACGCATCATATTCATCCTGGCTCACCCACCGATACCGTTCAGAAATTGCCCGCAACGATATGCGCAGGCGATACCATAGTACGTTTTACAGATTGGAAAATCAAGGGACTGAGAAATCCGATATTAGGGTGACTGGTCTGTCTTGGGCGGTGTCGTTGGCGTGGATCGCGGGAGGTGGTAGATGGTAGATAGGTAGGTGGTAGTTGGTAGTTGGGTAGATGAATAAACGACACATCAATCCGATTCCCTCCGTGTTGTATTCGGTGTGTGCGCTACTCACGGATCACATCCGCAGGGGCGACCGGCGGTCGCCCGACACACGTGCGGGAATCGCGTAGATGGGTGGGTGGTAGACGGTAGATGGGTAGTTGGTAGATGGTAGTTGGGTAGATGAATAAACGACACGCCGATCCGATTCCTTCCGCGTTGTATTCGGTGTGTGCGCTACGCACGGATCACATCCGCAGGGGCGACCGGCGGTCGCCCGTAGACACGCGGCACGCCACGACACACCTCTAGCACAGTTGCGACCGGCGGCGTTGGGGTGCGGGGGCGCCACGGGCGACCGGCGGCGTTGGGTCGCGGGGGCGTCACGGGCGACCTGCCGGTGTTGGGTCGCGCGGTCGCCACGGGCGACCGGCGGTGTTGGGTCGCGGGGGCGCCACGGGCGACCGGCGGCGTTGGGTCGCGGGGTTGTCACGAACGACCTGCCGGCGTTAGGTCGCGCGGTCGTCACGGGCGACCTGCCGGTGTTGGGTCGCAGGGTTATCACGGGCGACTTGCCGGTGTTTGGTCGCGGGGGCGCCACGGGCGACCTGCCGGTCGCCCTTATCCGATTTGATTTGCGGGCTGCGCACACGTCGAATAGAACGCGGGGAGAATCGGAGGGGTGGGTCTTTTACACGGCTAATCGTCTGATCGTCTAATCGTCTGATCGTCTGATCGTCTAATCGTCTGATCGTCTGATCGCGGCGCTGTGTGCGTAGGGCGAACTGCCGTTCGCCCCTACAGATGTCCCGCTGTCCCGCTCTCCCGCTCTCCCGCTCTCCCGCTGTCCCGCTGTCCCGCGTCCCGTTGCGCGGGGGGCGGGATGCTGCGTAGTTTGCGGGTATGAAAGGAATGTTGTACAGGTCGCTGTTGCTGCCGCTGCTGCTGGGGGCGGCGTGGGGTGTCGCGGGATGCGGCGCGGCGAAGGAGGCGGAGGGCGACCGGGGCGGCGAACAGATGTATCGCGACCTTCCGGCGATAAGGCAGGATGTGATTCGGGAGGCGCGGCGCTGGCTCGGCACACCGTATCGATACAACGGGATGGACGCGGACGGTATGGACTGCTCGGGCCTGGTGTCGACGGCGTTCCGCCGTGTCGGTCTTGTGCTCCCGCGTATGGCGCGCGACATGTTCGGTACGGGTCGCGCGGTGAGCGCCGCGCGGAGTAAACCCGGCGACCTGGTCTTCTTCAAAAACACGGCCGGCAAGGGTATCACACATGTCGGCATTCTGCTCGGCGGCAATTCCTTCATCCACAGTTCCACCACACGCGGCGTCATTATCTCGCGGCTCGACGAGGACTACTATAAAAAACACTACGCGGGTATGCGCGACGTGATCGGGCGGTGAGGAGAAGGAGTTAGGAGCTAGGAACTAGGAACTGGGATCAAGGTGCGCGTTGTCAACTCCCCCTGCCCCCTCTTAAAAAGAGGGGGTTGTCCGTTTTATTCTTTTCTGCTGGCGACGCCCCGCGCGGATGTATCAATGGCGACGACTGCAGTTGATCCTATCTCCTAGATCCCCGATGATAGTTCCTCGCGGGTGGATCTGTCTGCTGAGGTCGAGTAAGGATACAGGATGAAGGAGTCAGGAGAAAGGCAGGCGGCAAACGCGTGTCTCCTGTCTCCTGTATCCTGACTCCTCACACGAGCGTGAGGATACAGGATGAAGGAGTCAGGAGAAAGGCACTCGGCCAACCCGTGTATTCTAGATCCTAGATCCTATCTCCTAGATCCTACCCGTCATCTCGCAACGCGAAACGAGCGCACGGCTTGTACGCCGCCGGCGGCGAGGCGCAGGTAGTAGGCGCCGGGGGCAAGCCGGGCTGTGTGATACACGAGTTCGTGGGGACCGGCGGGATAGTGGGCGTCGGTGACGGTTGCAACGTGCGCGCCGAGGGCGGTGTAGATGTCGAGCCGCACGGGTCCGGCCACCTCCAGCGTGAAGGGTATGGTCATGGAGGCATCGGCGGGATGCGGGTAGGCGGAGGCGAGAATGGCCGACGAGGGCAGCGCCAGGGTCTCACGCCCCGCAGTGCCGTCGATGGTCACGTAGGCGATCATGTAGAGACCGGGCGACAGGTAGCGGTTCTGATTGTCCTGGAAACGCCCGCGCATGTGGACGCACAGCGGCGGGCCGTTCTGTATGCTCCATAACATGTGCGCGCGCGCGTTCTCGGGCGTGATGGTCTCGAGTGTGCCCTCGGCCGCGTCGGTGTACATGCTGAACAGACTCGTGATGCCCGAATCCTTGTCGGGCGCGCCGGCGATGTGGAAATACTTCCCCACCTCGCGCGATCGGAAGTTCACGGTGACCATGTTCAACGTGTCGTTCTGACCCGCCTTCAACGCGGCGGTGTCGATCGCCCCCGCGGTGTAATGCGGATAGTGGAACAACACGGTGTCCTTCGACACACGCTTGCGCAACGAATCCTTCCACACGTCGAAACGCATCTTGCCCAGCGGCAGCTCGCGGATGTACACGTGTATCGAATCGAGCTGTCCCTTCTCCACGGGCAGATCGAAACGTTCACCGAGACTGTATGTCACAAAGGTGCCGTAACTCGACGGGATGCGCCAGAGCAGCAGGTTCGATGTGGAATCGTGATACCACATACGCAGTGTACGCGGCGCGGGCGCTGCGAGCGGCGACGCGGGTAGTGGAGACGCGGCCACCGGACCCACAACAGGCACGGGCAGGCGACCGGGCAGCAGCAGGTCGTCGATGGTCGGATCGGCATTCTGCGCGGCCGCGGGAACGGTCGCACACACGAGCAGCAGCAACACGGCTATGTTTCTCATAACAGCTCCTTCACTGGTCTTTTCTGATTCTCTCGGTCTCAGCCGCGCGGCGCAAGCTGTCGGACGATGTCGATGACGGTGCCGTCGACCCACTTCACCGCCGCGATGGGCAGATCGGTGAAGACGGGCCTGTCGGGTTTGCCGCCGCACAGGCGCTCGATTTCGTGCTGCAACTGCCCGATGCTCTTGATGGGCAGCCCGCTGTTTTTGGTTGCGTCGATCAGATCCTGGCGCAGCGGATTGATGGCGATGCCGCGCTCGGTGACGATGACGTCGATCAATTCGCCCGGACCACACAGCGTGGTCACTTCATCCACAATCACCGGGATGCGGTCGCGGAAACTGGGGATGGGCAGTATGGTGCATTTCGAGAAGAGGCAGTTCTGCCAACCGCCGATGCCGTGCAACAGACGTCCGTCGCTGTGCGAGACGACGTTGGCGTTGAAGTTGAGATCCACCTCGGTGGCGCCGAGCACCACGACGTCGATCATCGACGCCACATTGCCCTTGCCGTGATAATTGTAACTGACGAAGGGATTCGTGTGTACGTGCCGGGGATTGTCGCGCATGGACCGCACACCGTCGAGGTCGAAGGTCTGGCCGTCGAGGATGTAGTCGGTGAGTCCTTCCTCGAGCATTTCCACGAGATACTTCGTGCTGCCGCCGCGCACAAAACGGGCGCGAATGCCCTGCGCGATCATCATCTCCTTGAGGAAGATCGCAAAGGCGAGGGCGGTGCCGCCCGCGCCCGCCTGGAACGAGAAGCCGTCGCGCAGGATGCCCGCCGCGCGCACAAAACGGGCGGTCAGCTCGGCGATGTAGAGGCGGTCGGGACTGCGTGTGATGTTGGTCGTGCCCGACACGATTTTCGAGGGTTCGCCGATTTTGTCGGTCACCACCACAAAGTCCACGTGATTGCCCTGTATCTGCCACGGCACGCAGGGAAAAGGGACAAGGTTGTCCGTTACCACGATCACTTTGTCGGCGTACTGCGAATCGGCCAGGGCGAAGCCCAGTCCGCCGCAGGCCGAGGGTCCGTTCACGCCGTTGCAGTTGCCGAAGGGGTCGGAGGTGGGCGCCGCGATGACGGCGATGTCGATGTGCACCTCGCCGTCCTGCACGGCCTGATAGCGGCCGCCGTGTGACCGCAGTACACCCATGCCGCGCATGCGTCCCTCGGAGGCGTAGTCGCCGAGCGGACCGTTCATCGATCCCTCGATGTGGTGTATCACACCCGACTCGAGGTGCGCGATCAGCGGCGCGTGGCAGGGGAAGGCGGCCGAGGGGAACCAGCGCAGGTCCTTCACGCCGAGCTGCGCCGCGGCGTCGAAGATGCGGTTCGCGACAAGGTCGCCGTCGCGGAAATGGTGGTGTGTGGAGATGGTCATGCCGTCGCGGAGTCCGGCTGCACGGAGCGCGGTCGCGAGATCGGCCACGAGTTTGTTGCCGTCGGCGGGATAGTCGGCGCAGCGCGCCACGGGCGGCGCGGCCTTGCGTCCTGTCGGCACGAATTTCCCGACACCGGCGTAGGGCGCGGCGGGGGCGCCGTTGATGGTGGTCACGACGTCGCGACCGGCTGCGTTACGCACGAGTTCAGACATTGCCACCCTCCTCCCGCCAGGCGGCGGACAACACACCCGCCTTCACGGCGATGTCGATGGTGCGCAGCGCGCGTTTCACGACGGGCGGATCTATCATTTTTGAACCGAGCGCCACAACGCCGAGGCCGCGCCGCTCCGCATCTTCAAAGGCCGATACGATTTTTTTTGCCTTCTCGAGTTCCTTCGTCTCGGGCAGAAAGGCCTCGTGCACCACGGCGATCTGCCGCGGATGGATACACCCCTTGCCATCGAAGCCCAGCGAGCGCGCCTCGCGCGCGCTGGCGCGCAGGCCGTCCATGTCGCCAACATCCGAAAACACGGTGTCGATGGGCTGCACTCCCGCGGCGCGCGCCGCGTTCACCACCATGCCGCGCATCCACAACGATTCGTTTCCTTCGAGTGTGCGTTCCGCGCCGATGTCGGCGGTGTAGTCCTCGAGTCCGATGGCGAGCGCCACCACCGACGGCGACGCGCCCGCGATGTCGAGGGCGTGTAACGCGCCGCGCGCGCTTTCGATGATGGGCATGAGATACACCGTCGCGGTGAGGCCGTGTTCGCGCTGTATACGGTCGATCGCGGCGTCCACGTCACACACGTCCTCGACCGATTCACATTTTGGGATGAGGATAAGATCCGGCAGTTGGGGAATGACGGCCTCGAGATCCGCGTAGCCCGCGGGCAGTTGATTGATACGCACCATACGTTCGGCGCCGCCAAAATCCACCGCGCGCAGCGTGTTGCGCACGAGGAGCCGCGCGGCGTCCTTCTGATCGGGCGCGACGGAGTCCTCGAGATCGAGGATGATGCCGTCGGGCTGATGTATGGCGGCGTTCACCGCAAGTTTGGGATCGTTGCCGGGGAGGTAGAGACGCGAGCGGCGGAAGCGGTCGCGCGCGCTCGGCGCGGTGATGCCCTCCTCGAAAGGCAATAGATACGACCGCTGCTCGTCGGGCCGCAGGCGCCGCACGGCGGCCTCGACACGCGCCGCAAGTGTGTACGGCAGCGCGCCGCTGTCGTCCACCTGCACCTCGGCGTCGGTGATGCCGTAAAATTGGAGCACGTCGTGCACAAGCGCGCGGATGCTGCGCCCGTAGAGCACGTCGACCTTGCTTTTCAGCGACAGGTGCAGTCCGCCGCTGTCGCGGAGTGTTATTTCGACCCAGCAGTCGGAGCGGACATCCTTGCCCCGGCGGCCGGCATTGGCGGAAGAAATCATAGGTACGTCGTTCAACAGTGGTGGGAGGTTCCGGGAAACGGGCGGCAGACCGCAACGGCGGCATGTCGATCATCAAATATACCGGCAATGCCCGAATATTCCGCCGCAATGGGGCGTCTCACAGTCGAATGGCAGAAACTTATCGGCGCCGGGGAATGTTCTGTGGGAAGACGGAGCCGCGCCCGTTTCACCGCATACGGATCGACCCATGACACTTCCCGACACCACACGCAGCATCGGCGACATCGCCCCCGACACCATCGAGGCCTTCCACAGTGAACGCCTGTCGATCCTTTCGGCCGTCCACGAGCGGCTGCGCAACGACACAACGCTGCGTGAACACCTCGGGGGCGAAACCGAGGCGCGCATCGCGCACGAATCGGCGCGTATCCTCGCCGAGAACGTGTACGTGTGTGTCAAATACGGGCTGCCCGCCGCGCTCACCGAGTATCTCGACTGGCTGCGCGTCTATCTCGGCAGCCGCAGCTTCCCCGTCGAATTTCTTCCGCGCCTGCTGCAGGCCCTGCAGATGGCCTCGGTGGCCTTCCTGCCCGCCGCGGCCGCCGATCAGATGTCCACTTTTTTCCACGAGCTTCGCGCGCACGTACGCAGCGCGTCGCAGGAGGTCGCCGCATGACATCAATGGACACCCGTTCGGTGCTGCTGCTCGAAGCCCTGCGCGCGGGCAACCGCGCCGGATGTTTTTCCCTGGTCCGCGACTGGGAGCGCGAGAACATGAGCAGCGGCACCCTGTACAACAACGTGCTCTTCCCCGCCCTGTCGGAACTCGGTCGGCTTTGGGAACGAAATCAGATCGGCATCGCCGACGAACACATCGCCAGCGAAATCGTGCGGCAGATCATCGCCTACAAGGCCTCGCAGATCGAGACGTCCGTCACCGCGAAGGGCACGGCCATCGTGGGCTGCGTGCCCGACGAGCAGCACGACATACCCGCGCTCGCGCTGGCGAATCTGCTGGAAGAGGACGGCTGGCAGACCCGTTTCTTCGGCGCATCCGTGCCGCGTGCCGACATCGTCGATCTCGCCGCGCGCCTGCAGCCGGGGCTCGCGTGCCTTGTGGTCAAGACCGTGCCGCGCATGGACGCCGCCATACGCCTCATCGCCGAACTGCGCGCCGCGGCGCCCGCCATGCGTGTCATGGTGGGCGGCATTCACGAACCCGCGCTGCGCACCGTGCTGAAACCGCATGTGGACGCCTTTGCCGACTGCCCCGTGTCGGCCGTCGAAACCGCCAACACGCTCGCAGCAGTATAACACCGAATCACACAGACACACGAGGATTTTCATGAGCCGCGACACCATCATTGCAGAACTGATCACCGCATATGCAATGGAACTCGAAACAATTCAGAACTACATCGCCGCCTCGGTGAACCTCGACGGCGTACGATCCGACGTGATTAAAAAGGCGCTGGGCGCCGACATCCCCACCGAACTGCTGCATGCACAGACGCTCGCCGCGCGTATCAAAACGATAGGCGGCAGCGTGCCCGGCTCGCTGGCGCTGCCGCGCGGACAGCGGTCGCTGCAGCCCGCGGACGATTCGACCGACGTCGTGGCCGTCATCAAGGGTGTGATCGAGGCCGAGGAAGGCGCCATCGCCCAGTACAACAAAATCATCAAACTCTGCGACGGCATCGACTACGTGACGCAGGACATGGCCATCACCGTGCTCGGCGACGAGGAGGAACACCGCCGCGAGTTCCTCGGCTACCTCAAGGAATACGAGCGCTAAAAACCGCCCGCCCCACCGACTGGCACACACGTGAAAACACCGGACGTACAGAGCACGGAACAGCACGACTCCGCGGGAAGCGACGTGCCGGACGGCGTGCTCGCAAAAATGCCGCGCTGGCTGCGGAGATTCGGATGGGCGGGTCTGATATTTTTCACCGCCAAGGGTATCGTGTGGCTGCTCATCTTCTGGGGAGCGGCCGAGTGGGTGTTCTGATCGGTGGCGTACGGCTCAGTCCTTCGTCCCCTCGCGTCTCGGCGCGATGAGGGCGGCGAGACCCTCGAGCCGTTCGAAGCGATAGGCGGCGACGGCTTCGTCGAGCGCGCGGGTGATGAGATCGTTGCGCAGATTGCCGGCGCTGCCCGTGTGTGTGTGCACGCGGCGCGCGGATTCGTCGAGTGTGCCTTCGGCCAACTGCTGCGCCACCTCGTGATACGCCTCGCGGAACGGCACACCCTTCCGCACCAGCGTATCGACCGCTTCGACGCTGAACAGGCCCGCGTAGCGCCGGTCGTCGAGTATGTCGCGCCGCACATGCACCACGCGGAACATACGGCGCAGCGCCTGAAGGCACGCCGCAAGCTCGTCCACCGCCGGGAGCAGAATCTCCTTGAGTTCCTGCATGTCGCGATGGTAGCCCGAGGGCAGATTCGCGACCGTGAGCGCGACGGTGTTCGGCAGCGCCTGCAGGCGGTTGCAGCGCGCGCGTACGAGTTCGAGCACGTCGGGATTTTTTTTGTGCGGCATGATGCTCGATCCCGTCGTCCACTCGCCGGGGAAGGAGATGAAGCCGAAGTTCTGGCTCATGAACAGCACCGCGTCCATCGCGAGGCGCGCAAGCGTCGAGGCCGGCGCCGCCAGCGCCTCGGCCACGGCGCGCTCGGTGCGGCCGCGGCCCATCTGCGCGGCCACGGCGTTGACGTGCATGCCGCCGAAACAGAGCAGGCGCGTGGTCATCTCGCGGTCGAGCGGGAACGACGAGCCATAACCCGCGGCCGAGCCCAGCGGATTGCGATCCGCCAGCGCGTAGGCGCCGTGCATACGTGTGACGTCCTCGGCAAGACACTCGGCGTAGGCGGCGAACCAGAGCCCGAACGACGAGGGCATGGCCGCCTGCAGATGTGTGTAGCCCGGCAGGGCCACGTCGCGATAGGTGTCGCTGAGCGCGAGCAATTCGCCCGCAAAGCCGTGAAGCTCGAGCACGAGCAGCCGCAGCGCTTCGCGCAGATACAATTTCAGATCGAGCAGCACCTGGTCGTTGCGCGAGCGGCCGGTGTGCACACGCCGCCCGGCGTCGCCCAACTGCCGCGTCAGTTCCAGTTCGATCTGGGAATGTACGTCCTCGACGCCCTGCTCGATGACAAATTCGCCGGCCGCGATGCGGTGATACAACACACGCAGCGCCGCGCGCAGCGCGCGGGCGTCCTGCGTGTCGAGCAGACCCACCGACTCGAGCATCATCACATGCGCGATGCTGCCCAGCACGTCGAAGGGCGCGAGGCGCAGATCGAGGCGGCTGTCGCGGCCCGCGGTGAATTGGTGCACAAACTCGCGGTCGGGATCGCCCTGCGTCTTGTTCCAGAGTTGTATCGTCATGGTGTGTCCCGTCGGAGTTGTTGCAGCAGTTGTATGTAAAGACGGATCCCCTCGCGTATTTCCGCGCGCTCGATGTACTCGTCGGCCGTGTGTGAACGGGCCGATTCGCCCGGCCCGAGTTTGAGCGCCGGAAACGGGACCAGCGCTTTGTTCGACGTGGTGGGAGAACCGTAGGATTCGAGGCCGAGGGCGGATCCGGCCCGCAGCAGGACATGCCCCGCGGGCAGCGCCGTCGCGCGCAGGCGCAGCGAGCGCGGCAGCACCTCGCTGCGCAGCACACCGCGCAGAAGCGTGAGCAGTTCCTCGTGTGTGTAACACTCCGTGCTGCGCAGGTCCACCACAAAGCTGCAGGACGCGGGAATGATGTTGTGCTGTGTGCCCGCCGCGATCATGGTGACGTTGAGCGACACGTCGCCCAGCAGCGGCGAGTGACGGTCGAAGACAAGCGCGCGCAGGCGCGCGACGTCGTCGAGGGCGATGTACAGCGCGTTCTCCCCTTCGTTGCGCGCGGCATGACCCGCGCGGCCGCGCGCTGTGCAGTCCAGCACCAGCAGGCCACGCTCGGCCACCGCCATTTGCATGCACGTCGGTTCACCGACAATGGCTGCGTCGATACGCGGCAGATGCGGCAGCAGCGCCTCGATGCCGCCGGGTCCGGAATTCTCTTCCTCGCCCGTGGCGCTGAAGAGCAGATTCCATTGTATGGTTTCGGAACCACGCAGGCAGAGGAACGCGGCGGCCAGCGCCACCAGCGCGCCGCCCGCGTCGTTGCTGCCGAGTCCGTAGATACGCCCGTGTTCGACGGCGGCGTCGAAGGGATCACGCGTGTACGCGCCGTTGGGGCGCACCGTGTCGAGATGGCCGTTGAGCAGCAGTGTGGGAGCGGCATCGTCCCACATCTCGGACGCGGCCCACACGTTGTTGCCCACACGCGATGGCGGCGCGCCGTGCGCCGCCAGAAAGTCGCACACCGCCGTCGCGGCGCGATCCTCGTCGCCGCTGAAGGACGGGATGCCGATCAGTGTGCGGAGCAGAACTTCGGCCTCGCCCTGCCAGGTGTCGAGCAGGGACTCAGAGAGCAAGAACGGTGCCCCCGTGCGCGTCGCCCTTCATGGCGTCGGCCAGGCGCGCGGCGTGGACGATGCCGGCGCCCACGGCGCCCGCGTGCAGGGCGTTGAACGCGGCGCGCACTTTCGGTACCATGCCTTCGGAGATACGTCCCTGTCGTGTGAGCGCCTCGGCCTCGGCCTCGAGCAGGAAGGGCAACACGCTGGCGGTGTGGCGTGGCTCGCCGAGCACACCCGCGCGTTCGAAGGCACAGACGAGACGCACGCTGCAGAAGGGCGCCATCGCCGCGGCAAGCGCGCCCGCGATGTCGTCGGCGTTGGTGTTGAGCACGTGCCCCGCGCCGTCGTGTGTCACCGCGCTGAACACGGGCAGCAGACCCCCGCGCATCAGCGCCTCGAGCGCCTCGACATTCACCGACGACGCGTCCACATCCCCCACATGGCCGAAGTCGACGGGTGCGGACGGACGGCGGCGCGCGGTCAGAATGCCCGCGTCGGCGCCGTTGATGCCCAGCGCGTTACAGCCGCGCGCCCGCAGTTCGGCGGTGATGCGTGTGTTCTCGAGTCCGGCATACACCATCTGCGCGATTTCGAGCGTGTGTTCGTCGGTCACACGCCGTCCGTCGTGTTTGGTTTGCGGCACACCGAGCCGCGCGGCGAGCGCGTCGGCCGCCTTGCCGCCGCCGTGCACCAGGATACGCCTGCCGCTCGCGGCGGCAAACGCGTCGAGGGCAGGAGAGCGCAGCGAGGGTTCGTCGAGCACCGAACCGCCTATTTTCACGATGGTCAGTCTGCGTGGCATGAATCAGCTCCTCTCGAGTAAACGTTTGAATACAGCCATGGCGGCCCACACGCGGTTGCCCGCCTGCGCCTGCACACGCGCGGCGGCGCCGTCGAGCACGTCCGATGAAAGTTCCACATTGCGCCGCACGGGCAGGCAGTGCATCACCGCCGCGCCGGGCGCGTCGGCCAGCGACGCGGGTGTGAGCATCCACTGCGCGCCGCCCTCGTGCACCGCGCCGTAGCGTTCGTACGACGACCAGTTCTTCACGTACACAAAATCGGCCCCGCACAGCGCCTCACGCTGATCGTGTGTCACGGTGGCGCCCTGTGTGAAACGCGGATCGAGGTCGAATCCCTCGGGATTGGCGACGGTGAGATCGTAGCCCGCGGCCAGGGTCCACTCGGCAAAGGAGTTCGCCACCGCGTGCGGAATCGGTTTGATGTGCGGCGCCCAGGTCAGCACCACTTTCGGACGCGGCCGCGCACGGTGTTCGCGTATGGTGATCATGTCGGCAAGCGACTGCAGGGGATGCCGCAGGGCGCTTTCGAGACTCACCACGGGCACACCCGCGTGGGCCACAAACTGTGTGAGCACGGCTTCCCTCTCGTCGTCGTCGCGCGATTGCAGGGCCGGGAAACTGCGCACACCGAGCAGGTCGAAATACTGGCCAAGCACGGGCGCGGCGTCGCGGATGTGCTCCACGGTTTTACCGTCCATCACCGCCGCGTCGTCGAATTCCAACGCCCAGCCGTCGGCGGCCGCGTTGATCACGGCCACATCCATTCCCAGCAGACGCCCCGCCTTCCAACTGCTCGCGCGTGTGCGCAGACTCGGATTCATAAACACCAGACCGAGCGTCTTGTGCCGCCCGAGTTCCGCGTGCGCGTACGGATCCTTCTTGAGCGCCAGCGCCTCATCCACCAACGCACCCACATCGCCCGCATCACGGACGCCGAGAAAATGTGTCATTCGTCCGTTTCCTTCTGTAATTCCTGTGTCAACACATGGACAAACATCTGCGCCTGCTCGTCGTCGAGGCACAGCGGCGGCAGCAGGCGCACGGTGTGCGCGCCCGACGCGGATCCGGTGATGATGTGATGCCCGGCGAGCAGCCGCGCGCGCAGAGGCGCCGCCGCGCCGTGTACATCGAATCCTATCATGAGGCCGCGGCCCCGCACCTCGCGCACACCCTCGATGCGACGCAGCGCGTCCAGCAGCCACGCGCCCGTGCGCGCGGCGCGGGCCTGCAGATCCTCGGCCTGCAACACGTCGAGCACGGCCAGACCCGCGGCGCAGGCCAGGGGTCCGCCGCCGAAG
This sequence comes from Ignavibacteriota bacterium, assembly GCA_016218045.1. NCBI lineage: Bacteria > Pseudomonadati > Ignavibacteriota > Ignavibacteriota bacterium. Next base: position 26,001 of record JACRFB010000005.1, on the reverse strand, counting down.
GTGCTGCCCAGCGCGCCGTGCCGCGGTTCGATGTGCGGCGCGATACACACACCGGCGAGCGGGAAGCCGTTGCCGATGCCCTTGGCGATGCTGATGAGATCGGGTCTGACACCCGAGCGCGCAAAGGCAAAGTAGTCGCCCGTGCGTCCGCAGCCGCTCTGCACCTCGTCCAGCAGCAGCAGCGCGCCGACCTCGCTGCAGCGCCGCCGCAGCAGGCGCAGGAAGTCGTCCTCGGGTTCATACACGCCGCCGACACCCTGCACACCTTCGAGAATGACGCAGGCCACGTCGTCGCCCAAAGCGCGCTCGAAGGCCGCTGCGTCGTTCAACGGAATAAAGGTCACATCGGCCGCGCACAGCGAGGCGCTGCGCGGAGAGCTGTCGGTGACGGCCGCGGCCAGGGCGGTGCGGCCGTGAAAGGCGCGCACACACGCAAGCACGCGGCGGCGGCCGGTGTGTATCGCGGCGAGTTTCAACGCGTTTTCGTTGGCCTCGGCGCCCGAGTTGCAGAGGAACAGCGCGTAGTCGTCGAGGCCCGACACGGCGCCGAGCCGTGCGGCGTATTGGTGCTGTTCCGCGATGTGGACGGCGTTGGAATAGTACGGGAGTGTGCCGGCCTGCGCGCGCAGCCGCTCCACAAAGCGGGGATGTGTGTGCCCGATCGAGATCACGGCGTGTCCTCCGTAGAGATCCAGATACCGCGCCCCGTCGGCGCCCCGCACCCAGCAGCCCTCGGCCGACACGGGCGCGAGCGGCATGAGGGGATAGACGTCGAACATGTGCATGGGGCGGACCTCAGTATGCGGAGGGTTTTAACAACAGACCCGCGGTTTCGTCGAGCCCGCGGTTCAGGTTCATGTTCTGCACCGCCTGGCCGGCGGCGCCTTTTACCAGGTTGTCGAGCACGCTGGTCACCAGCAGCACATCGTTCTCGCGGGTGAGATGCAGGAGGCACTTGTTCGTGTTCGCCACCTGCTTGACATCCACCGTGTCGCCGGACAAAAATACAAAGGGCGACGAGGCGTAAAAATCGTGATAGGCCGTTTCCAGCAGCTCCTGCCCGGCGTCCACACGCAGGGTGCACGCGGCGTGTATGCCGCGGGTAAAGCCGCCGCGGTGCGGCACAAAAAGGATGTCGCCGAGCCGGCCGGACTGGAAACGCGCCAGCGTGGCGCGCACCTCGGCCACATGCCTGTGTGTGAAGGCGCTGTAGGCCGAGAGGTTCGCATGCCGCCACGTAAAGTGTGTGGTGTCGCTGTTCCCCGCACCTGCGCCGGTCGAGCCCGTGGTGGCCGACACGTGTACGTCCCCGCGCAGCAGACCCGCCTGCGCCAGCGGCAGCAGCGCAAGCTGCAGCGCGGTGGCAAAACAGCCCGGATTGGCGATGGCCGTGGCGCTCCGTATCGTGTCGCGCCCCGCCTCGGGCAACCCGTACACAAAGGCGCGTCCGGCGTATGTATCTGCGCCATCGGCGCGGAAGTCGGCGCTGAGATCGACGAGCAGGGGGAAACGCGCCGTGTCGATGGTGTCGAGCCAGGAGCGTGCCGCGCCATGCGGCATCGCCAGGAACAACACGTCGGCCGCGGGCGGCGCCGCGTCGGAGAAACGCAGCGATGTATCGCCGAGCAGATCGTGAAATACACTGCTCACGGGCCGGCCCGCGTGGCTGCGGCTGCCGGCCCAGACGAGGTCCACATCCGGATGCCGCAGCAGCAGGCGCAGCAGCTCGCCGCCCGCAAGACCGCGCGCGCCGGCCACGGCGGCCGTCAGTTTACTCTTCATCGAGCAGCCCCTCGTTCACGCGGCGCCATATCGCCGCCTGATTGCCGAACACCGCCGCAAAACCCTTCACGTCGTCGCCCGTCCACGCGCGATTCTCCTCGCCGTAGGACCCGAACTCGGCCGACATAAGATCGTGCGGCGAGCGCACGCCGTCGATGCTGAAGCGGTACGGCGCCAGTGTCAGCAGCACCTCGCCCGTCACCGTCCGCTGGCTGCTTTCGAACAGGGCCTCGATGTCGCGCATGGCCGGATCGAGGAACTGCCCCTCGTGCAGCCAGTTGCCGTACCACACCGCAAGCTGGTCCTTCCAGAACAACTGCCACTTCGTGGACACGTGTTTCTCGAGCGCGTGATGCGCCTTGATGAGAAGCAGCGGCGCGGCGGCCTCGAAACCCACGCGGCCCTTGATGCCGATAATGGTGTCGCCCACGTGTATGTCGCGGCCTATGCCGTAGGGCGCGGCCAGTTCCTGCACGCGGCGTATGGCGTCGGGTTTCCGCGCGAAACGTTCGCCGTTCACCGCGTCGATCTCGCCGCGCACAAAACCCAGGGTCAGCGCCTCGCTGCCCGTCCGTGTCACGGGTGTGGGCCAGGCCTCCTCGGGGAGCGGCGTGTCGGACGTCAGCGTCTCGCGTCCGCCCACCGATGTGCCCCACAGTCCCTTGTTGATGCTGTAGCGCACCGTGGACTCGGGCACCACCACACCCTGCGCGGCGAGCCACGCGTTCGACTCGGCGCGGCTCAGGCGGCGGTCGCGAATGGGTGTCAGGATCTCGAGGCCGGGCGCCAGCGTGCGGAACACCATGTCGAAGCGCACCTGGTCGTTGCCCGCGCCGGTGGAGCCGTGTGCGATGGCGTCGGCGCCGATGGACGTGGCGTAGCGCGCTATGGCCATGGCCTGCACGATACGTTCGGCGCTCACCGACAGCGGATAGGCGCCGTTTTTGAGCACGTTGCCGTACACGAGATGGCGCAGCACCCGCGTGTAATAGGTCTGCTCCTCGTCGAGGCACACAAACGCGGCCACACCCAGGGCGGACGCGCGCGCCTCTATGTCGGCGATCTCCCGCGTCGTAAAACCGCCCGTGTTCACCATAACGGCCACCACGTCGCAGCCGCGTTCACGCGCCAGATGCAGGGCGCAGTAACTGGTGTCGAGGCCGCCGCTGAAGGCCAGTACCACCTTCGGTCGTGTGTGCATGTCAGCGCCCCTCCCCGCCGCCGCGGCGTGTATGACGCGACCCCGCGTCGCGCCACGCGCGGTAGCGCGCGTACAGATGTGTTGCCCGCGCCACGTCGCGCAGCAGCCCGGCCGAACGGCGTGAGGCGGTGGACGGATCAAACAACATGGCCGTACACAGGCAGTTCCTGTGCCCCTTGCTCTCGAGTATCGGGTGATTCACACAACTCGTGCAGCCCGCCCAGAACTCGCTGTCGTCGGTGAGTTCGGAATAGGTGACCGGCACATAGCCCAGTTCGGAATTGATTTTCATGACGGCGAGACTGGTGGTAAGCCCGAACAATTTGGCCTTGGGGAAACGGGCGCGGGACAGGTGGAACACACGCCGCTTGATGGCGCGGGCCAGTCCGCTGTGCCTGAAACGCGGCGCCACGATCAAACCCGAGTTCGCCACAAAGGCGCCGTGGCCCCAGCTCTCGATATAACAAAAACCCGCCCACTCGTTCTGCGCCGAAAAGGCGATGACGGCCTTGCCCTCGCGCATCTTCGTGACGATATACTCGGGCGACCGTTTCGCGATGCCGGTGCCGCGCACCTGCGCCGACGAGGCCATCTCGGCGCAGATTTCGGCCGCGTACGACTCGTGGCGCTCGTCGGCCACCGTCACATGGAAACGGGTTCGCCGCGCGGGCGCGGCGGCCGGGTTCATCATACGAAGCAGGGTCTGTATCAATAGTATGGTCCGTCGCTAAGGGGTGTGGAGGGAAACGGGCATCGCGCGCGGGGCGCAGTGTACAAAGCGGCGAGGCCTGCCGGAGTCGTATCCGGCAGGCCTCGTCGTGTCACATTTCGTCGCAGCGAAAAATATCACACGGGCGCACCGGTCACGGCGGTACGTCGGGAGAGACGTCGCGTACGACGATATTCAGGTTTTGCGACGATGCGGTGGGTCATGCCACAATTATACCTCATTCACGTCCGAATTGCAAACGGGGTCGATATTTTCCACACATCGGTCTCAGCATCGTGATGATGATCCCGCCGCGGACGGTGCTCCGTGCAGGGATGCCCATGACGCCTACAAGCGCGGTACCCGCGTGCACCCACACCCGCACACACGGGAAAGAGGAGAAATACCTCCTCTTTCCCGTGGTGTATCCGCGGCGCCGCACGGTGTTATGGATGATGTGCTTCGTGGCCGCCGGACCCCTGGCTCGTGCCCCGGCCGGTGCGGAAACGGAGCATCATCCCTCCGTTCATTGAACCGTGGTTCATCATGCCTCCACCCTGATGCATGCCCACGTCGCCCATCTTCTCCCGCATCATCGCGACCATATCGGCATCCATGTGTATGTAATACGCCGTCTCGGAGGTCATCAGCGAATCGGGAATAAAATCGCAGCGGGTGCCATTCGCCGACCAGCGGAATGTGCCGGTCATGGCACCCTTCGCCATTGTGTGCCCTTGCATCAACGTGTCCATCATCCCGCCGTTCATGGAGCCGTGCGGCATGTCGCCCCTCATCCCGCACATGCTGTCGGGCATCATACGTTCGCTGACAAGATGAAAATTCCGTTCCACGGCGTCGCGGTCGACCGCCGTGGTGAATATCATGGTGATCGGAACGTCGGCGGGAACGTCGACGGCGTTGTCTGAGGGAAACACGGTCATGAATCCCGCGGTGATGGGATCGGCCATTTTGGAAGCAGACGGATTGGACGCATCCTTGCAGCCGACGGCAAAAACAAGAACGAACAAAAACATCGGCACGATAACGGCCTTCTGATGATACTGCATGGGGACCTCCTATGTGTGCGAGTGTATCATCCGCAAGCGGATGGATGAAGAGTGAATGATTGACGTGATGGAGACACTTCCGCCGGACGCGGATCCATCAATTCAGAGGCGCAGCAGTATCAGCCGACTTCACAATCAGCGTCCCTTGAATCATGTTCATCGGACACGCGAAAGTAAAACTGCCGGTGGCTGCGGGTGTAAATTCGATCGTGGTGATTGCGAACGGGGTTAATTCCCGTGTAATGTCGAGTTCCGGAAAGACGACTGTGCCGGTGCAGCTTTTTTCGCGCAGATCGAAATGGAGTTGCACCGGAACGCCCTTGCGAACGATGATTGTCGACGGTGAATATCCGCCCTTGACGACGATCGAGGCGGACTGAATATTATCGGGCTGCATGGTCGCGACAACCTGATCGGATGGGTCTGCAACCGCACTGTGCGAGCGACCCGACGGGCCCGAACCGTGTTTGTGCCCGCCCTTCATGGAACATTGCGCCGGCATCTCCGTTGCAGCAATACACGTGAGAACGCAGGCGAGCGCCAGAATGTACATGCGCATGATACTCTCCTGTCTGGCCGCACCGTGCCGGCTGTTTCCGGTCACGCGTGCGTGATGTGTTGGATGTTCGGCAGTCTATACAACACGCTGTCACACACGGCGGCTACACCGGCGACATGACACCGCGTCGGTACACGCTACGGAGGTCCCATCACCGCCCGCGCGCATCAGTGCATGACACACGCGGGATACGGTCGGACATCCGCCGTCAGCCGATCAGATCAACAGTGCCGAATGAAGAATATATGGCGGCGGAATCCCGGGGGGAGACGCATCCTTCTCCACACGCACCGGACCCCACTGGGGAACAAGCTCACGCGCGGACTGGACGCAGCATATCGCCGCCAGGGCAATGGAGTATTCATGTCCCGCGATCACGAACGCATCCGAGACGCCGACAGCCGCGTCGGCCTGCGAGCAACACGGGACCGCATCGAGACTTCTCTGTACCGGCCTGTCACCACGATGTTCCGATGAGTGTGTGGGAGCGCAACAGTGCGCAGTGGCTGCGCCGTCTCCCGCGGACTCCGAACAGCGCGCGACAGCGCCATGCACATCCCCGCTTTCCACAGCGGGTGTATGGTGGTCCTCCGGCACGGCGCAACCATGGCCGGTCTGATGCCGGATGGCGTTCGCGTGTTTCGGCGCGTGTTTTTGTTCACATGTGTGGAACGGCGCCATTCTCCCCATCACCGAACACGTGTGCACACTCATCGGCACCCCCGCCGTCGAGGCAATCAGCACTGATGCCACAAGCGTAATACCGATTTTTCGCGCGCGAATCATGAGTGTAACATTACGCCACGGAGACCGCACGATCAAGTGCAATTATCCGGCCCCGCCACGGTGCGTGAAGCCGCAAACTGCGCGGCTCCCGCACCACCACATACCAGCGTCACGCACGGCGGCGAGCAACAGCACATGACAGACAGTCCACTCAACCCTGCGCCGTCATTTCGAGGAAGTGTCCGGCATGAAACGCACATACAAGGCGGGTATCACAATCATGTTCAGGGCGGTGGATGTCAACAGGCCGCCGAGGATGACAACCGCCAGCGGCGCTTGAATTTCACTGCCAGGCTCGCCGGCCGACAAAGCCAGCGGGACGAGTGCCAGACCCGCGGAAAGCGCTGTCATCATCACCGGATTCAACCGTTCCAGCGAGCCCTGGCGCACAGCCGCCGCAAGAGAAAGGCCCTCATCGGCGAGGTGGCCGTAATGAGACACCATAAGAATACCATTTCGCGTCGCAATACCGAATAACGTTATGAAGCCGATGAGGGATGCGATGCTTATGATCCCGCCCGTGAGGGCAACCGCGGCGATACCTCCGATGAGAGCGAGAGGCAGGTTCACCATTATCAACACGGTCTTTTGTAACGAACGGAATTCGAGATACAGAATCACCACGATCAGAAGGACGGCCACTATGCTCAGCAACATGATGACTTTGGACGCCTGCTGCTCACTTTCGAATTGACCGCCGTACTCGATCGTGTATCCCTCGGGCAGGGACAAAGACGCGGCAACTCTGGCCTGGATATCCGTGATGACACTCGAGAGATCCCGATCGGCGACATTCGCCTGCACAACCATTTTTCTCCGCACATTCTCGCGGCTCACGGCATTGATGCCCTTTTCGGAGACGACCTCGGCGAGTTCGGTGATGGGTACCATACCACCTGAGGGAACATCGATCATGGCGCGGCGGATGTTCGCCAGACTCCCTCTGTGATTTTCGTTGTACCACACAAGCAGATCAAAGGATTGCTGCCCCTCCACGATCTGCGAAACCACCTCACCGCTGAACGCGATGTCGATTGTCTCGAGAAATGCAGCCACGGACATGCCGTGTCTGGCGAGACGCGCCCGGTCGGGTTTCACACGAATCTGCGGCACGGACAGTTGTTCTTCCAATGCCAGGTCCACCACACCCGGGACACCGCCCATCAGACCGCGCACCTCATGCCCAAGCGCCTTCAGACGCTCGAGATCATCTCCAAAAATCTTGACGGCAATGTTCGCGCGTGTCCCGCTCAACATGTGGTCGATACGGTGGCCGAGTGGCTGGCCAATGGTGATGTTCGCCCCCGGCACAATGCTCAAAGCATGCCGCAGTTCGCCCAGCATCTGTTCCCTGCTGCGGCCATCGAGTGTGAAGCGGGCGTCGATCTCGGCGGAATTGACGCCTTGCGCATGTTCATCAAGTTCCGCGCGACCGGTTCTGCGCGCTGTTGACGTGATACAGGGATGCGCGAGCAATATCGACTCCACCATACGGCCAAGAGTATTCGACTCCTCGAGCGAGGTACCCGGCACCGTGATCACACTGAGTGTGAGCGATCCCTCGTTGAACTCCGGAAGGAATGAGCGGCCGAGAAAAGGCAGAAGCGCGAGCGACAACACGAACACCAGACCCGCCCCGAGGAGGACCCTGCCCGGGGCCGCTATCACAGCATCGAGAGTCGCGCCGTAGACTCGTTTCAGGATACGGATAAACCGGGTTTCGGCATGTTTCTGTAAAAATGGCAGTTTGGGCAGCAGATAGGAGCATAACACCGGTGTTATGGTCAGTGCGACCAGCAGCGACGAGGCAATAGAGGCGATATACGCGATTCCGAGCGGTCGCAGCATGCGGCCCTCGACGCCCCCAAGAAAAAAGACGGGAAGAAACACCACAATAATGATGAGTGTGGCATTGACGATCGAGGAGCGAATTTCCCTTGACGCCTCAAAGATTACCACCACAGCGGGCCGCCTATCGCCGTCATTCAAGCCCGCGTTCTCTTTCAAACGGCGGAACACATTTTCCACATCGATGATTGCGTCGTCGACTATGGCGCCTATCGCGATCGCCATACCGCCCAGCGTCATCGTGTTGATGGAAAAATCGAACCAGGTAAGGACGAACAACGCGAAGATCAGCGAGAGGGGCATCGCCGCCAGAGATATGAACGACGTCCGGAAATTGCCGAGAAAGATGAGAAGGATCACGATAACCAGCACGGCCCCGTCTCGCAATGCTCCAACAACATTCCCTATCGAGGTGCTGATAAAATCGGCCTGACGGAAAATATGTGTGTTGATCTCCATGCCGGGCGGCAGTGATCGCTGCGTCTCCTCCAAGACGTGTTCAATACGTTCCGTCAGTTCCAGAGTGTTGGCCCCGGGCTGTTTCTGAATCGAAATGACGACGGCGTCCTTCCCGTTGACGGAGGCGTCGCCGATTTTTGGCGCCGCCGCGATCACGACCCGGGCGACGTCGCCGACACGCACGGGCACACCGTCATGCGTCGCGACAACCGCCGCTTCAATGTCGGCAACATTATACACACGCCCGAGTCCACGAATGAGGTATTCCTGCCCCTTCTCCATAAACACGCCACCTGAAGACGTGGCATTCGAGGCGGACACAGCGGCTGTCACCTGTTCGAGCGTCACGCCATAGAGGAGCAGCGCGTCGGGATTCACTTCAACCTGATACTGTTTTCTGCCGCCGCCGATGGGGACGACCTGAGACACACCCGGCACGGCAAGCAGCCGCGTGCGTATCGTCCAATCTGCAACGCCGCGCACGTCCAGCTCGGAGTGCCTGTCGCTGGAGACGCTCACAAGCATGATTTCACCCATGATGGACGACACCGGCGCAAGAACTGGTGCGGCAAGACCTTTCGGGAGCTGGCCCGCGACGAGTTGCACTTTTTCACTCACAATTTGCCGTGCGAGAAAAATGTCGGTCCCCCAATCAAATTCCACCCACACGATGGAGATACCCGTTGCTGATGACGACCGCACTCTGCGCACGCCGGTAGCGCCGTTCACCGCGGTCTCCACCGGGTATGTCACAAGCATCTCCACTTCTTCCGAAGCCATGCCATGCGCTTCGGTGAGGATTACTACCGTCGGCGCCGTCAGATCCGGAAAGACATCAACGGGAATCTGCACGACGGTGTACGCGCCGGCGAGAAGGAGGGCGAACCCGGCCAGAAGGACGATTAGGCGATTACGAAGCGCCGCGTGTATGATATTGTCGAGCATGGCGGCACCACGTCAATGCGCATGCCCGTGCGCGGGCACGGACGATGCTGATGACGCCAACCTCACAAGGGATGCGCCCCTGGTCACCACACGATCACCTTCCGCCACGCCCGCGACGATTTCCACTCTGTCTCCCTGTGGAATGCCCGTTGTGACGGAGCGTCGCTCGAAGGACTCCCCGCCTGTCTGTACGTACACAAAATACTGACCCTGATCTTCGAGCACGGCCGCTGCGGGGAGTGAAAGTCCGACGCGGCGCGCGGAATTGGCAAGCTGCAGACTCGCCGTCGCACCAATGGTGAACACATTGTTATGATTCGGCAACTCGAAAACGACCGGTATGCTCCTCGTGCGCTGATCGAGGATTTTTCCCACCGAAACACGCCGCGGTGAGCGGCCTTCAAAAAACACGGGATTCGGCGCCCCGGCCACATGCAACGCGACGAGGACCGGCTCCGAGAATGCCGCGTAGTCCGACATGGGCACATACGTACGCAGCCACACCGTTTGCTGGTCGATGATGTGGAATAACGGATCGCCCGTCTGGACGGGTTGACCGGGCAGGATGGAAACGCGTGCGATGTAGCCGTCGATCGGGGCCTTGATGGAAAAACCGCGCGCACCGGCGTCATATCCTCCCGGCTCATCGGAATGCAGCACGCGCCGCAACGACTCGTACGCGGCTGCCGCGCGCTGGAATTCGGTCTCCTTCGTCTGAAATTCGCTCTCCGAAATAACGCCGGTGCCAAACAGGCGTTTCGCGCGTTCAACCTCACGCGCCGCCAGGTCGCGTGCCGATTGAGCGGCGGCAAGCCGCGAACCAAAGTCGTCGCTGCCGCCCTGTGTTTCAGCCGACGGGAACAGGCGGAGCAAGGTTTGTCCCTTGCGCACACGACTCCCCGGAGCGGGCAGTGCAGCGCCGGCCTGCGCAGGGGTGTACCCGCTGAATGGCGCCGATACAAACACTTCGCCACCGCTGCGCGGTACTATTTCACCTATCGATTGAAGCGTCCCGACCAACACACCCGGCCGGACGACCTCCGTCCGGAAGTCGGTTTTCCACTGCTGCTCCTTGAGATACGCGATGCCGCGTGGCGCCTCGTGGCCGGGTGTATGTGCGGCACGTTCCGCCATATCACGAAAGACACGGAGACTGTCCACACGCAGCGTGTCACTGCCCGCCGCTTCGACAATCACTGTCAGGCGGTAGACACCTGCTTCTTTGAACAACAGTGCTGGCCGATAAATCCCCGGCGAAGAAGCTGATGCGATAGAGCGTTCAACGATTGACCCGGTTGCGGAGACCGCGCGCACGAGCACGCGCCCGCTGACAACCGGCTCCGCTGTTGCGAGGAGCGTCAGATGCAAGGCAACGTCCGCTTCAACGCCCGCCAGCAGTGCGGGGAATTCGGCAAAAAGCTCCGTACGCTGCGTCCATACTGTCACCGCGCGGCCGCCGTGATCATCCGGTGTTTCCTTACCATTCTGTGTGGAGCAGGAAATAAAAAGGAATACTGCGATTACGGGAATCGCCCGAGCATATCTGGCCACGAGACAACCTCCATTCGAACCGGTCTCACACCGGCATGATCATGATGGGAAACGCAACCGCAGGCGCAGTTACGTCACAAGGCATGATGCGTGAGTCGCTCAGGCGATAGGAGGAGCGCGGCCGGGAGTGGACGCACAATAATCGGCAGGATGTTGATCCGGGGCCGCGGGATGGTGAAACAACTCCGGTCGACGGCCCGGTGGTTCAGACGACAGCGCCGGAGGCAGGGCGGCAGTACCCGAGACGAAATCACACCTTTCGCCGCGATCAGAGCGGGACGCGGCGAGCAGCGTGATAGTCGCAACCGGATGCCAATGATGCGGCTGCCCCGCGTTAGATGCAGGACGTGGTGTGCGGAGAATTGTGCGGCCGACGTATGCATATGCACAAGCATACCCGAAGTCCCGCCTGCATGATCCCACTCGCCACTGTGTGTATGGAAATGAAGCCCGTTGCCGATAATCAACACCAACATCAACGCGCCTAGCGTTGCTGATGCCGTTGTGTCATGCCATATGGTGCGCCTCTGAAACATCACAAACCAAGATAGCAGAATTCAAGGACGATACAACCAGGCGACTGTTTTTCCATGGCCCGCGCGGCACGGCTCACCTGCCATACTTTTTCCTGAGGGCCAGAATGTCCTTCATACACCTCACCGACTGCTTCAGCAGCGCGATTTGCGCCTCGGTTTCTCTTATCATCAGTTCAGTGACATGTGGCAACTCTACCATAGCTGGCTGGGACAGTGGCGGAGGCGATTGTGGGCATGGGTAATGCGGGAACTTACTATGCGAATAATGGTCCGACACTAAAGGATTGCCGGGAGCGCGAAAAATGCGCCCTAAAGTCTTCAACCTTTCGAATTGAAAGATTCAATGGAGGAAAATGCCATTCGTTTGAGTTCGGGATTCACGCCGGGTTGCCGTACTGCCTGAACCCTGTGAAATGCCGTATTTGGGCTGTTTTCAACGAATCGTCCAAAAACAGAGTATGGTGACACGGATTTAGTGTGCGGTGACCAAGGTTTTGAAGATTGTTGCTGGTATTAGAACTACCTTTCACGGTATTGAGAACATCATGCACTGAATGCTAACGTTGCTTTCAACGGATGCAAGTACGGTGACGAACGTGCAGACAGCTCTCACCTGGATGGAGATTCGTAGTGACGAAACCGAAGACTTCATGCACGTAGCGTGATAAAGCCGTGACAGACCGGCAGAGTGGTCGTACAACCGTGGTGATTGCTGTTACAAAATGTAGGAGGCCACACGCAAAAGTTGAGACAGCTGTAACCGGATCCCGGAGTAATGTGGCAGCCGTTGAGATTGTCGGTTATACGTTTTAAACATGTAACTCCAGAGTTGGAAATATATGTACCAAGCCAACAGAGTCCGTTTTGTCGGCTGCAATGTACTTTTTTATGGCTGCAGAGTGCTTTTTGAACACTGTGAGAAGTGTACGCTGAGGATGGGTGAGACGTTTGTTTGCTTTGATCACCGTGTTGTGGCGTGAAACACCCCAGCAGCCGTTTGGGGTGTTTGGTTTGACTGAGTGGGTCGTCTGTTCGTTCTGAGAGTTAAATCGGTGGTCGGCCAACGGCGTCATTTTCCAAATGCCGGCCTTTGTGTTGCAGCGGTGTAACTGCCCTTTGTTTTGGTGAGAAGTAGGTTTGCTCGCTGCAATCGGCGTTTTAGTGGGATTGATCTCTCGTTTGTCAGACCGCATATCTGTGACGGCAACCTAGTTATACCATTTCCACGATTGCGAGTACGCTTCCGTGCGTTGGGTTAAAGCGGATTCCCGGATACCGCAAAAGAATCTTCCTCGAATTGCATGAAAAAAAACACCCCCCGTGCCCTGGGGGGTGTTGGATCTGCTCTTGCTGATGTAGAGAGGCAAATCAAACCGCTGGTACCTCCGCTTGCTGGTGAACAAGATTGGTCGCGCTCGGATGCGCACCGTTGCCGTCGCGCATCGCCAAGGATGGCCCTGGCAATGGTATCGAAGTGGCGTGCGTTGAAAAGCTGGCTGCAGTTCCGGCAGGTTCGGGCACAACAGGTGCTTCTTCAACCGGATTGGGTTTCCGCCAGCGTTTCATGCCGTACCACCGAGTCTGTCTCGCGCTCACGTAGCTTTCGTAGGCGTCGCTGTTCCTCTGGAGATACTGCTCCAGGAAGTTGTCGAACTCTTCCGTAAGAAACGTATCCGTTTCATAGAACAATTTCTTCAGATTTTGGCGCATGGCCACGCGATTCGTGAGGCTCTGATATCGGGACACCACCGCAGCGTTTGTGGTTCCGAGCTTTGATTGTAAGTCCGACAATATGTCGACGCCATCCAGCCAATACGGCCCGAGCTTTTCCCTCACAGCAAGAGCTGCTTCAAGGATATGTTCCGCCGTGCGCAGGAGGTTGGCAAGCCGCATACGTGAGAGTGGTCCACGCTGCTGCCGCGACTTGGCCATCAACTCGCTGTCCTTCACAGAACGCGCGTACGCATGAAGGACACCGCTGACGATCAGTAACGTGTTGATAAGACTTTCCTGCGCCGCCCGTTGGGCATCCATTTTTCCTACGACACCGTGTTCCTGATAGTCGACGGCTTCCTTGATTGCTGCGAGAAGTTCGTCGAAACGATCAACCAACGGCTGAAACATGGGCGTACCCTTCAGCATCTCGGCGTGTGTGTTGACGAAGTCCCGCACAGTGTGGAACATTCGCAACTGGTTGTTCTGGCGCTTATTCATAAAGACCTCCGATTAAAAAAATGTGATTGGGATGTATGTGGCCCCTCGAGGGGTTCTATCACATTGGCCCGGTTCTCCCGGGGCGGACCTGCGGCACGTAGCGACTGTGCCGCGGGAGGAAAGAGAAACAAAGCTCTTAGGCGACCTCACTTACACGAAGCGTGGCGTCGAGCCGCGCAAAAACGTGCGGGTCGTGTAACACTGTGTCGTGAAGCAGCTCCTTGCTTTCAGCAAGCACAGCGCGGATATGTGCACGGAGTCGCTCCCGCTCGGACAGTGCTGGATCACCTTCGTTGGCGCCGCTCGTCAGATCCTGAATTGCCGCCTGGATCCCCTGTTCTGCTGCTTCGCGGTCGGAGCAATAGGAAAGAAAATGAAGAATCGGTTGCAGCTCCTGCAGGATGTATGCGGTGACAAGGAATAACTCGACTCCAAGCGACCCCTTTGCCTTTGGCGTCGAGTGGTACTGTCCTGCGCTCTGGGCGTCCAGACCCAACCGCTCGGCAAACATTGTGAGGACGCGCCGAATCCCGAATGCCACCTCGTACATCTGCTCCTCCGCTTCCAGACGCGTGGAAGAACTCTCCTGCGGAGTCCACATCTGTACGGAGACATAACGTTCCAGCTCTGCGACATTCTGTTCGAACGAGGCGAACCACGAAGCAAAACGGGGCGAGGCGTTGAACTCGGCGTAGTTAATTGCAAAAAAGTCCAAAAGCATGCGATACAGCGCAGTTTCGGCAGTTTGGCGCGATGTCATAAGGCCCTCCGTTGGAAAAAGTGGTATGTGGTGTGCAGACATTTCCAGGTTTCGGTACGTGTGTCGAAGGTCGGTTTGCGGTTTTTGCCAAGGCATAAGACTTACACTCCGCAAACGAAAAAATGTTCCCGGTTTTTTGAAATTTTTTACCCATAAAAAACAGGCACTTAGCATAAACGCCGAAAAAAAGTTTTCGGCGCGTGCAGTTTTTTTCTCGTACCGCCGCGCAAAAACGACTGCGCCGCGGCGCGCGAAACAGGATTTCCGGAATGAAAGAATGGGCTCAGAGGAACGCTTTCGAACAGCGGTGAATGCCAAAACGCAAAGTCTACCAGACGTGCTGCCCTTGCCCCGTTATCGTAGAACAATAGCGCGGACTACTATCTGACAGCGCGGTCAAGAATGCTTGCGGTTTGCAATTATTGCATTACGTGACTTGTTTATCCGAAAATATTCCTATGAATTCCGCGAGAAACACTTGTAAATTGATTGTGATTTTCACGTAGCGAACATATTCACCACGAATTTCCGGGTATGAAATGGCCATGGATTTCTCTGGCCACGTGGGGAATAGGGAAAAGCTCTTCCGCGGCCTGTCTGCAAAGATGGCTATAAGGAATAGTCAACGTTCAAACAAGTATGCCTGGCCGCAGTCCTTTTGATATTGCCCTCAAACGTATTTGCAGATTAACCACCCGTCTTGCGGGTTTAACCCATCGCTCACTCACTTACCAAGGTGCCGCCATGTCCGCTATACCGACGAGAAAATGCGTTGCAAAGGCATGTCCTTTCATTCTCCCACCGACGCCGCAGTGATTCCGTTATGTACTGCCGGCGAAACACCAAGTCAATAACCGGCACAATGCCGCCTGCTCCGGCTCTGGAGCGAAACGCAGTGTGCAGACATTAAATATGCCGCTTCCATAGCTGCGCAAGAACAGGTATGGAAACAACAAAGCACAATAATCATTCGAGGGCCATATGGCACATTATAATGCAAACCGGTCGGGACTATTGGGATACACTGCAATCAGGTACATATTCCTAATGGCAGCGTTAGTGTTCATTGGGATGCCGACAAAGTCATTGGCACAGGATATCAGTTTCGGGATAATGCACTCCTTCCAAGGCGATACAAGTCAATTTTCAACGTATGGCCCTGCCGGATTGGGTTGGAAAGGCTACTTCGCAGGATGTGACGCAACCAGAGAAGATGAGTATACAGCAATGCAAAATGATCACTGGTATCCCAGTATCGGCAGTCTCACACGAGACCACATCGTCAATAATCGCTGGGACCTTGTAGACGCTGAGATTGCATATGCGAAGCAGTATCAGCATGCTGACTGGATATATGTGGACGATGGATTGTCTGGGATGGGAATCACGAAAGATCAGATGGACATCTTAGCAGCAAAGGTGCATGCTGACCCATGGCGAGCCCTTGCAACCGCAGAATATTCAAGGCCATGGATGGAAGCCGAGCCAGATTGGCATGATAATGTTGATATCATCATGCCGTACGACTATGCTGCAACGGAAGCCGAGTTAGGGGAATTTCTTGATTGGGTTAAAACGCACTATTCCATGAAAAATATTGTTCCATTTTTATGCTATGAGACCACGCTGTCTTCAGGCGCCGTCGTCTCTCAGACAGGCGCCTTTATAGACACCGCTAGAAAGTACACCAGCCTTATGGGTCAGGATTGGCGATTTATCTTCTATTACGTCCCAGGCACCCTTGGCGCGCTATCTGCTCATCTGAAAACACACGCCGGCATGTTTCACCCAGAAGTCAGCATTACCGGGCCCAACAGTGTATGCCACCCAGAAAAGGGCTCCCCGCCCAATGAGTACACGTGGACGGCAAACGCTAGCTACGGAACCCCGGCCTACACATATTTATGGTACCGGGACGGTAATTATGTGGGCTCAGGTCCTACATACTCAATCACTTGTTACGCGCAGAATCCAGGTGGAGGTTCGAGCGATTTTTCACTGCAAGTGCGCATTACAGATAGCTGGCTTGATCCCATGCCCGCGGCGTCAGGCGACCTTACAGTGACCGAATACGGTACATGCTATATCCCACCGAAGCTAACACCGAGGCCCGAAGCGGGTACACCTGTAAAACGGTACGAATGCAGCATTTCCAACAATTACCAGTCTTCATTTAATACAATATCGGTTATCCGATATTCGCTGGCTGGCGAAGCAACCGTCAGCGTGCGAGTGTATGACGTCCTCGGAAAGGTAGTATCTGATTTGACAAGCGGAATCCAGAACAACGGCAGTTATACTGTGCGGTTCGACGGTTCAAAGCTGGGAAGCGGGCTATACTTTGCTCGGGTAGTTCTTGAACCTCTTGATGGCAGCGTAGCGTACCTAGAGACATTAAAAATCGTCCTCTCTAAATAAGTTTATGACCTACCCGCTTTATGCTCAATAGTCCCGCGAGCAGCCGCAGGTAGTACACATCCATACACCTGTTGAGGAAAGTATTCTGTTCAAATAGATTGTTCCTGACCTCTTTGATTCTGCTGAATCTCGGGCAGTGATTCCGACTGTAAACGATCACCTTTCATTTAGTAACGGAATAGTGAGCGTATAGCCCGGAACGCTGCCCGACTTTCACAGATTTGTTCAAATGTATCTATTACGCTGTACGTTACAAGGGCATGCGTGGGCTAATGGCAAGCCGGTGCAACGACGGATAAGTATGCTTGTTAGATAATAACACTGGCGTGTGAAACTGGCCGCGCTGGCAAGTCGTTCGGCACAGGGCGCGACGGCGAGTTCCTTCTCGCGCCAGAACACGTGCATGGAACCATCGAGCCAGTGGCGTACGACAACGCGCTGTCGGGGCACCGGGAGAAGATCGTTTGCGGGCAAGAGCTGATAGAAACAAGACCGGACACGAATGGTCATGCCGTTATAGACATGGCGTTCCTCTTCATGGCCGATGATGTTGTCGAGATCGTAGGGCGTGGCATCGCGATGAACATCGGTGAGTTCCTCCGTGCTGGCGAAACGCCGGTTGTGCTCGTCGATGTATCCCGCGTCGAGAAACGCGCTGGCCTCGTCAATCGAGGAGATTCCCGCCAGGCGCAGCATCCGGACAAGGCGATCCTGCTGCGTGCGGTTGGCGCGCTCGACGCGTCCTTTTGCCTGCGGTGAACGGGCGTAAATGATGCGGATACCGAGGACGTGGGCGGCACGGGCAAATTGTGTCACACCATTCTTCGTCCAGTAGGCACTGTGACGGTCGAGAGGGATTGCCACGGAGGCCGTGGACGAGCATAGCGGCACCTCATTCCAGAAATGCGGCCTTCTGGCGAAAGCAGTCCCGTCTGCTGATCGCGAGTTCGACACTCGCGTCCGCGATCGACATCTGCCCGGTTGTACCCAAACTCAGAATATGCGCTTTGTGTCGTTCCTTGCTGGTCATAGGCAGGGCGTCTGTCATGCTGCGGGCCTTCGTCGTGAGAAGGCCCAACGTGGAGGATTCCACTGACATTTCTACAGAGCTTAAATCCTGCCTTTTCTACAGAGGCATTACACGGGGTCGAAAATACGTGTTGCCACGTATTGTGTTGCCGAGATGGTGCGAGGATATTCCCGTGTTGAAGGATTCGCATACCGCTTGTACATCATACCTCAATTCACAGAACCGGTGATTCTACGGACATTGCATCGCTCACAGGATTGAAGCAGGTCAACACCAGAAGCCAGCACGGACTGCACTACTTTCTTAACTACAAGTGTATCAGCCGTCATTGTAGATACTCGCGGTTTATATATCCGCATATTATTTCCGTGACCACGGTTTCGCATCTTTTTTCGATACATATTTAGGCCGCCCGCTCAGATTTCCGAGACCCATTCGCACCAACTCCTCGAAACGCAGGGGTAATATCGCTTAAGTTAGTTTTTGTGCTAAACAACGCACCGAGCACCATGCACCGTGAAACAAAACAATGGAGGAAGTTGTGACAGATCTAAATCCTATTTCACGACTCGGAGAACTTGTTTCGGAGAACAAGGCTATTGACAACTATTTACAATTAGTCGCCTCCAAAACACGGAAAGTGCTCGAAGAGTTCGCGGCGTTCGCTCCGCATAAGGTCAACATCATTAGCACAACTGAATCAGGCCATGTTTTGGCCGAACAGATTACTTCTTATGTGAAAGAAATAGACGCGTGTTATTTTCAAATATACAAATTACTGCGACACGGCAAGATAAGAGCTCTTCATCACAATATATCACACATATTTTCGCAAATTGCCGTCACCCTTATTTCTGACGGATCAACAAGCAATGCACAGTGGTACAGTAATACAGACGATGAATTGCGATGCATCGCATACACAGCCGAAGCGCTAAACAACCGAATAAAATATAAGATCGGCGCTCTGCGCGTGGTTATTCCTCTATTACTAGCAGCGATGGCTTATTGCACCTACATATTAGCGCACATATTGATCTACGACAGCGATATCGCAAATAGCAAAATAGATATTATATCACCAGCCAGTGCTCATTACCAATACAATACAAATGACGTAAGATTACTGGACACTAACTTTACTGCTTGGTATTATCGTGAATTTTCCAGATACTACTTTGGGAAGAACAGCACAATAAGTACGCGGTTAGATCCCGATAAACTTGATTTAGCCGAACTGATATACTCCGGTCAAAACGCTGCGGACGGTCGTAGCATTCTTCTTACTAGTATTACTATTACAGTAACAAAGATTAAAGATAAACCCTTTGAATACAATAAACTTGACACAAAAGCCAGATTAGTCGTTTCATTCAGAGAGCCGAATCTCGTGCTGGTTGCCGACTCCGGCGTAGGGCCGTCGTTAGATGTTGTGTCTACCATTTCCGCAAGCGGTCGAGTGATAATCACAGATACAATCCCAGAAATACTGGGGAATGCACATAGAATAGACCTCTTTGAACCAGACGACACTTTTGACACGCTAATGACCGACGGTCAACAACTGTTGGGCTGCCTAAGGTACATCAACTCTGAACGGGACTACCTCAATAGTGCAGGTACTAGGGGATATGAATTAATACGCTCAATTGAGAGATTATCGCAAATTACTCAAATAGCAGCGAGTGACCGATTGCAGATTAATACTAAATACAGGTCGCTTCGGGGAGATATTCACAATTCAATTACCACACTGCCCGCCGTTAAAGGACTGATATATTACAGGAAAATGAATTCTTTGTTGCGATGCAATTATTCTCGAGAGTGGCAAATGAATTCAGCACCGCCATACTGCAGTGCAATTGAACCATTTCTACCACAAATGGAGCGCACAGACCAACCTAAGGGGGTAGATATATATCGCTGCACTGTAACTGTTGATGTGTTAAATACCCATTTAAATGAGCCTGCTATTGTAATTACCAAGCCGAGCGCAATATTAAATCCAAATGGCTATGTACACACGGTTATTAAAATATCAGGCTGCAGTTC
This sequence comes from Ignavibacteriota bacterium, assembly GCA_016218045.1. Taxonomy (NCBI): domain Bacteria; kingdom Pseudomonadati; phylum Ignavibacteriota; species Ignavibacteriota bacterium. Next base: position 6,084 of record JACRFB010000005.1, on the reverse strand, counting down.
TGGCTTCTACCAGCTGAGCGTGAAGATAAACGGCGTTGAAGTCAGTACATCATCGTTCGAATTACTTGTACCTAAATACCCACAATATTGGATGGCAATAAATGATGCAAATATCAAATACAAATAAAGTTGCACGTTGAGGAGACCTGTGGATTTATGGCTTATGACCGTTTAGTACCTTTGTTTGAACCATAATTTGGACCCAGGGATGACCGTGAGTCATCCATGCTCGTAAGCAGATTCAAGGATGTGGTATAGCGGTTTTTTATATTATCCGGGATAGTATGATATTGGCAACCTCCTTTGTGAGGAAAACAAATGTAAGAAGGTCAATTCTTGCGCTGACATAACTAATATCAGCCTCTTCTTGGTCATCTCATCGGATACCCTCGGGCGGTGCATACATAAATATGCCTGCATTTTAACATCGCAGTCAGTATTGGGTCTGGCTATGCGCAAAGATTCCGGAAGCGAAAACGCTGATGCATGCGTCGAGAGCGCGACTGGCACCGAGAAACCATTGGAGGGAAGACAGATGACTGCGCTCGCGAAGCACAAGTGTAATCGCTCGAATTGGGCGCCAATACGGCCATATCGAACGGCCACGACATTGACGTACAAGCAGGCTCGATGTTACTGCTAACAACGAGCGGGACAGCTACACTCGTAAACGAGGAAACGATGGTTGATCGTGGATCTTAGACACAATCACGAATAGCGCTAGAGCCTGACGCAGAGCGCCATCTCGGTGGCCCTCTCGCTCGCACCACTTGCATACTATCCTTCGACAAACTGAAGGGCTAGGACGGCACCTTATTTTAGGGTGTGCTGGGTCCTATTAATAACCGGAACATTATGCGCGAGAGTAGACACTTAAGCGAGACACACTTTAGGATACCCGGCGGGCCAATATTCTGCGCTATTGAAATTAATGCTGGATTAGCACACGACTTAGTCTCGAACAAGCACGAAGTAGAAATTCGTGATGTTACGACCATTCAGAAAAAGAATATGCAGTAGAATCGCAATAATTACAGCACTACCAATCCCAGCACCGCGATTGAGAGAACACGATGAGTAAAGCGCGTAATAGCTTACACTTAAAATGAGTAACGCTATTTCTTCAAGTAAACAAAATGAAAACAGCATTACGAGATGCTGATACAACGTCATTTTTCGATTGCCGATTTTCCGATCGGTTGGCTCTTTCTTTAAGAGCTCAATATTTGCACCATCTGTCGATGCGAGAATGGTAACGCAGGCCACTGTGAAACCTACTAGAATAGAGAGCAAGGTTAGAATATGACCTATTAAGCTAAGAATAGAGGTCAGTTCCATATACCTGGTTACAGTAAGATATCCTGCGAAGCCCAGCCCAAGAGGGATGAGAATTTCGTATATCGCCTCATTTGGCCTCAGGTTTCTCCAATAATCAAGGATCAGGAATTTGAATTCTGAGTAAATCAGTTGCTTTGCCATGTTTTCACCATCTCTCCAGCACTATTTTTTCCATTGTATTTAGTAAGGGTTCAGACTTAACGATACCTGTAGTCTCGTCCACTTCTGTCTTAATATAGTCTTTCTGTCGTAGTTTACCAGTATCCAAAATGATAGTGCTCCCTGCGCGCGATGTTCCTGACACTCGCAATCTTGCTACTAACTTCTTTTTATGTGCGCGAGCCATGTCAACTGCGAGCTGTTTAATATCCTTACGCAATTTTGATGGAACTTTTAGCTCCAGTTCCTCTGCAACTGATTCGGTCCGTTTAGAGAATCTCAGGAACTGCGACGAAAGCAAATCCTTCGATACGAAAAGAGTGGCCGAGGATACGCGCTTCATCTTATTAATCTCGTTAATGAAGCCTTGACTTGGCACGCTCATGCTCACGATCTTCCAGTCGCAATTGATCTGATTCACCCCGTAGTATACGCCTACTGCCCAATTTAGATAATAAGTAATATCATCAACGCTAACGCCCGAGCGTCGTTCCTCAAGCAAAAGCCCTATTTCATCATTGAAGAAGGCAAGTGCGAAATGTGTTAACTCCTTCTCGCTTTCGTCTAGCGTTTTCGGATTTGGCCTCTCAGAACCAGTCTTACGATTAACAAGAGGCGGCCGATGAGAGTGTTTCCCGCTTACAAATACGCCTTTCCACACACCTGCAGAACTCTCCTTGGCTCTATCGAGGCGGTACCACCTATCCGTACTAATATCTTGATGACGATCAACGAGGCTAACAGTAAGAATGTACTGCAGCGATGGAATAAGTGACTTTGGTGCTTCGCACAGCTCTGGATCAGATTTTTTCACCAACTGAAGCGAAAAAAAACCTAGGATTCGCGTTGTACTACTCATTTGAGACACCTCTCATTATGCGTTGATTTGCAGGAGACCAGCTTAGCAGTGATATTAAGTATTTGCAATCATGATTATTATTGCCTGTAAACCATGTGGTAAGTTATAGAGGGGCTTGGAGCGCAAATACAATTCAGTATTCTTCATCCACGCGGTGGGAATGAGTCCCGCGCAGGTGGTACTGTATCACGGCTGCGGATCTTACCATCCACACCTTTAATGATGAGTTCACCGCCACCTTCTCGGCGAATCTGTGCACGGGCAGTGTCGATAGCTTCCTGCTGGGTCCGATGTACAGAGGACGCTCGTTCAGAGTTAGGTCTTTTGACTGCCCATCCTGTGAGAGTTTGTACAACCCATAGTTCGTTGGCTGGCATTGCTACCTCCTTTGAAATTGTTATTGAACCACGAATGCCAATTTTCGGGGAATACGGATTTCTTATAAAATGACTTCGTGCCTGAATACCCGAATAATCACTTGCTTCAACGGCTCACAAAATTGAACGTCCTTGTTCCCTTGGATGTAATGAGTTGGAGGAAGTACTGGCCGGACGGGGGAGCCTCTATGGGGAGTGTGTGGCTACCCGCCGACATTTCGACAAGGACTCGTTGAATCACGACTCTACCAAGGACATCAACAATTCTGATCGTCACCGTACCAGAATGCTCTAGTTCGAATTTGATTCTACTCACCGGGGTGACAGGATTCGGGTATATGGCCACATCCCGAGGATCGACGTGGTTGGTTGCCTGATCGGCGACTGAAAGTACCGGGCCGCTAGAGCGCCACACACCGTTCCCGGTCATCGCAATAAACAACCTACCGTTCGGATGAATTGTAACCTGCCGAATATTAGCTACAGGCAAACCTGTATTTTGGAGTTTCGTCCAGAGAAATCTACCCAGATCAAAAACGCATACGCCCTTTTCCGTTGCAACTACAAACGTCTTTGTACCATCAGATTCAAGTGCCTGAATAGTTGCATTCGGTGGCAAGCCCGCTGTCACATTCACCCATGTTGCGCCCCGATCCGTGGAGAGTGACACGAGCTGGTTATGTGCCGCCATTATCGCACCGCTACTGACTGCTGCGAGGCAGTTGGGATCAATGTTAATACCAGCATACTGCCATGTGATACCCCAATCGGTGGACCGATATGACGATTCATTTGACAAGGTCACGAATAGAAGTGAATCCAAGACGATTCTAATTGTCGCCTCCCGATCGGGGATTGTAGAGCGATAGATCCAAGTGGAACCATCATCAGTCGATAGTACCGCACCTTTCGAACCAGTAACATAAGCGACACGCCCCGCAGCAGTAGTGCTAATCCACTGAACATTTTTATAAGGAATGAGCAACTCAGACCAACTGGAGGCATTGTTAACAGATTTAAAAATATTTGATGGACCCACGGCAAATATGTTCCCCGTGGTAGAAACATGTACCTGACGGAGTTTTGGATATCGCACTTCGATAGGTACTGTGATAAGCTGCCAACTCGCACCCATATCTTGTGACATCGCGACAAGGCTGGGCCCATGCACGGAATACAATGTACGATCTGGTGCACAAGCTAACACACTCACGGATGTGTTGGCGATCCCAGAGTTCGAGGCCTGCCAGGTTGCACCAATATCAGTACTGCGCACCAATCCAGAATCATTGAACCCTGCGAATATGATTGAATGGGAAATCGCGACAGATTGAAAATCCCTCAGTGACTGCGGCCTGAACGCCCATGATCTGCCCTTATCGAGGGAATAGTAAAATCCGTTGTAGCTTGTGAGAACGACCGTGTTACCCTCTGAATCGAGATCACTCGCGGCAACATTGGACAAATCCGTCTCGTAGAGGACTGCCAAACTGTCGTTGGTCCGAAATACACCTGTAGGAGTTGTAAACAAAAAATTGGAACTATCGATTTTGTGGATGGCACGGAACTGTAGACCGGAGTGGTGTGATGATGCCCAAGTTCTGCCATCGTCACGCGAAACGTAAACACGCTGCGACTGGATGAATATGATAAGGCTGTCGCCGTGTGTTTCGATGTCCGCGACTGTTTCCTTACCCAGGTTTTTTGTCGCGTCAATGCCAGCCCAAGTTGCACCATTATCGGTTGACCTGTATAGGCATGGTGCGTTCGAACTTGTGGTTAGAGCACCAGCGATAAGTGTGCCGTCATCCTTCACGCAGATTGATGCGGGCCTAAAGTAGGGATTCTCCAGTGAGATCCAGTCGTCGAGGGTTGGGTCATACCGATATGCGATAGGAATCTGAGAGAGCGCGAGAATTTGCCCTGCGCGACCAGGGCAGAGTTTGAGTATCGATGCATTCATCGTACCACGCCGTTCCCAGGAGGCACCACTATTTGTGCTACTGTAAACACCTTGGAGGGTGCCGCAAAAAAGAACGCCACCGGTACTTTTTGTCAGGCTGCGAACACTACCGCCGTAAGGCCCCGTTGTCGGTTCCCAGAATGGCTGTGAGGTGGCGGGGAATCCACAAACCGAAAACGTTGCTATTATTGCTAGTAGGAACTTCGACATAATTCTGTTCTCCATTGGATACGGTTGGGAGTCGTACAATGAAAAGGCCTCTCAGCCCAGAAGCCTTCTTATCTGCTCCGCTGCTAGCCAGACCGGATAATCCGTATCCCCCTTTGAACTATTATGCGCATTGCACATCGGTTGGAGATTTTCCACTGACGTCCGGCCACCTTTTGACCAAGGTACAATATGATCCAAAGTCTCGTAGCGTACTCCGCACCCTGAAACAACACACGTATTGCCCTTCGTTTTGATAACGGCAGCCTCCATGTCTGCTGGCCAGTTGTGCGTGTCAACGTACGCGCTTGGATTGCTGAAGGGCGATGGCACAAACGCGAGTTTGTCCATCATTCTGGTACATCTAACCGCCTTTCCTACAGATTCCCAATCCACGGTTTCAGCGGAACCGCACACTGGGCACGTAAATGTCCATTTCATCAAACCACCTCTTGCATTAATTGTGTGCACCGATCCAAATCAGAGTCACGCATGTATTTGGTTTGTTGCTCAATTCAAAGCTAGGTCTCCCTTTGCGCACTAGCCTTAGACCCACATCTCTCTTGCGGGGTAAGTCGAATTCGTACTCACATCTCTGTTACCTGGTCCACCTTGTCCTCTTCAATGGATGGAACGAGAGTATCTCACCACAAAAATACTGCTCCCCGCATTCTTTCCCTACAACCTCCCTGCTCCCCGGAAAATATTTCTGGGCGTGGTTTTGGGGTCATCCGGTTTGCGTTCTACCGCATAGCGTAGCGGCTGCACGGTAGATTCGCGAGGGGAGAACGGCTTCGTATCGCCGGCGGCTGATTAGGCGCAATGCGCCTGCATCACGTGTCAATACGTGAAACACGAGACGCTTAATCACCCGCTAATGGCGGCAATGCCTAAACCGGAGTAGCCGCCCGGTACGTCACACCAGCACTACCCGCAACTCCTTCGCTGTGAGGGGGCCCACTTCACCATCTGCAATAAGTCCTTTGCTGAGCTGAAACGCGACAACGGCGGCGTGGGTTTTCAGTCCGAACACTCCGTCTAGTTTGCCGGGATGGAAACCCGCGGCTTTGAGGGCGCTTTGTATGCTCTTCACCACTGCCCCTTCCATTGGGGGTGTCAGCAGACGGTAGATTGTGCTCTTGGGTGGTTGGACCTCAACCTGGGCGCGTTTTGGTGTATAT
>JACRFB010000004.1 GCA_016218045.1 Ignavibacteriota bacterium | reverse complement strand
GGAACAACGCCCCTGTGTCTCGCTGAGCGGAGTCGAAGCGCGAGGGGACAGCGGGAGCGGAACAACGCCCCTGTGTCTCGCTGAGCGGAGTCGAAGCGCGAGGGGACAGCGGGAGCGGAACAACGCCCCTGTGTCTCGCTGAGCGGAGTCGACGCGCGAGGGGACAGCGGGAGCGGTGTGTCTCGCTGAGCGGAGTCGAAGCGCGAGGGGACAGCGGGAGCGGAACAACGCCCCTGTGTCTCGCTGAGTGGAGTCGAAGCGCGAGGGGACAGCGGGAGCGGAACAACGCCCCTGTGTCTCGCTGAGCGGAGTCGAAGCGCGAGGGGACAGCAGGACAGCGGGAGATCTCAACCCCCGAGCAGGCGGCGGATCTCCCGTTCACGGTCGGGGGTGACACCGATTTCGAGGCAATGCAGGAGATATGATTGCGCGCGGGCACGCTCGATGCCGGCGGAGAGGTACGCGCGCGCGGTGGTGTAGAGGAGCGCCGTGTCGTTGGGGAAATGGGTGATGCCGCTGTCGAACACCGCGAGCGCTTCCGTGTATCGACCGAGCAGCGCGAGCGCCGTGCCCTGCCAGACGTAGATGCGCGGATCGAGGAAATTCCGATTCAAGAGGCGCTGGAAGGCCTCGATCGCCTCGGCATACTGTTTCTGTTCGTAGAGCCGCAGGGCCTCCACAGCGGGCGGTGGATGTGTGCCACCTGTAACCGAGGCCAATGCCGCGAGATCCGTTTCCAACGGTGGATAGATCCGCTCAGTGTATGCCTGGAATGCGATGGCCTCGGCGAGGGAATCGATCTGTGTGCGCGAGATTGCGTAGGAGCGCTGCTGTTTGCGGACCCGCAACGTGACGGCTGCCTCGTGCAGACGCGCAAGCATCCACTCATGTTCCGCAGTTGCACGGTGCGGATCCGTCTGCGCTAGCCGCGAGGCCTTCGCGAGATGGACGAGATACAGTGAGGGATAGTCGAGCAGCTCGATCTTCTTCCTGCTCAACGCCACGTCCTTCTCGATATGCCCGCGATTCTGATGATACTTGCGCAGCGCCTCGTAACCGCTTACCGCGTTGTCGCGCTGCATATGACCTTCGTCGAGCGCCAGTATCCGTTCGAAACGCGCCGCTGTTTTGTCGGAGTCCAGATGCAGCAGTATCCAGGGGATGGTCCACACAAGCATCACCACGGCAAAGGAAACGCTGATGCCCGCACCGTCGCCGTTTTTTGATGGCTGCGGCGCACCACGCTCAAGTGCGGTAACGGTGAGGAACAGAAGCAGCGGCCCGAGCGGGGAGGTGAGGTCCCAGTCCCGCGCAAAACCCAGGGTGACATGGGCCACTGTCAGGAACACGAGGAAAGGCAGCGTGGCGAGTACATGGAAGCGGAATATGTCGGACGCGGCGTCGCGGCGGCGGACTATCCACATCGCGGCAAGTACCGGTACCGAGAAGGGCGCGAGAAGGAAGAGGATATTCAGGATGTCGACAAGATGGTACCGCGAAAACAAAGTGTAGTAGATCGTGCCCGCGGGCGTTTCGAGCGGCGCGACTGGAATGAAGAATCGTGATGCCGCTCCGATCATGCCGCTGAGCAGACCTGTGACGAGTATCGATGCGGAGAATGCAGTCAGCAGCAGGACATATCCGCGGCCGGACCACAACGATCCGCGCCGCGCCTCCGCGGGCTGCAACGCATACACGAGTGCCGGCAGCAGCACCAGCGCGTAATAATGCGCAGCGACCGCGGCGACAAACGCGGCAATGAGCGCTGCGTTGGATCCTCGACCGTTGATGGACCGCTCGGCAAGCACAAGGAAGATGCCCACAAACACGTACACTGGGAGATAGAACTCCGCATACCCGAAAAACTGCAGGAGTCCCGCTCCGCCGAGCAGCAGCAACGCGCGGCTGAGTACGGTGCCCGGCTCGCCTTTCAGCGCGCGGAAAAACACCGCGAGCAGCAGTGCACAGAACGCGCCGAGCAGAGGAAACGGATACAGCGCGTGCGAGGGAAGTGAAACACCCATCAGCCCCAGCAGGGCGGGCCACAGCCAGGCGATCAGGTAGAGCAGCGCACCGGCGAGCGGGGACGATTTATAATTCAGGACGATATCCCACTGGATGTTCTGACCTGCCGCAAGGCGGTGAATTTGCGGGATCAGGAGGCCGCCGTCACCGTAGAAAAATGTGTCCATCGGGAAAAGCAGCACCAGCGCAGCGAGGAGCAGAAACAACAGGGCTGCAAGATTGCCCGCCGTCGTTTTTGAAAGGCGCAGCGCGGCGAGGAGCAGCGCCTCCACACGTTCCTGCACGCGAGGCAGAGCCAGCAACACCGGCAGGAGCGTCCACACAAGCTGCTCCGCGAGGGAGAAGGAGGCGAGGGTTGCAACACCCCACACGCGCTCAAACGGCAGATATCCCCCTGCCAGCCGTAGCAGCGCCGCCGCCAGCACCGCCAGGAACAGTATACCTCGATGTTTCGTCAGATCCGCCATTTCAGGGCACAAGGTACCGATTTTCGATCATTTCTCGAATACCCAGCGATTTTTCGGGCCGGAGCCGAGTCGGTAACACGAATCGAAGCGAGGGGGCGGATTATCGGGTGATGCCCGCGGCACGTCCCGAATCCGAAAGGAGCAAGTCCAAGGTGTGAAAAAACTGCGAGATATGTTTCAGATTCGATTCGTCAGAGAATACAGCATCAATGAATGGGGATAATATCCACCAAGACAAGAGCTTAGACGAATTGCCTCGCGTGCGGATTCTATAATGAATTGCAATAATTGCACGTCTATAAAATCACCGGATCACGAATCGTCCCGTATTTCGCTGTTTTTGCAACGGCATAACTATTGAATGAAGAGGGGAGACAGATTTTGTCCACCTATACTTCGAACAGAGTTTTGCGCTGACTTTTGCGCAAGCGATTGCGAGAAAACCATGACCGCACAGATTCTTCACGGCAGAAATGCGAGCATCCTCATCGTCGAGGACAACGTGGCAGAGGCAACCCTCCTGACGCGCCGGTTGCAGAGGCGGAACTACCACGCCTGCGGCGTGGTGTCCACCGGAGAGGAAGCCATAGAGGCAGCCATGCTGCAGGAGCCGGACATCGTGCTGATGGACATCCGTCTGGCGGGTCAGATGGACGGCATCGAGGCCGCGGGCATCATCACGGCGCGCTACGGTATACCGTGTATTTTTGTCACCGCGCACGACGACGACGACACCCTGCAGCGCGCCAGCATCATCGATTCACACGGCTATTTGCTCAAACCGTTCAGCGATCGCGAACTCTTTTCCACCATAGAAATCTCCCTCTACAAACAGCAGATGGAGAAGGAACTTCACGAGAAGCAGCAGTGGCTGGGAACCACACTGCGCAGCATCGGTGACGCGGTTATTGCCACCGACACATCCGAGTACATCCGCTTCATGAATCCCGTCGCCGAACAGTTGACCGGTTGGACGCAGGCCGACGCACTGGGCCGCGCCCTCACGGACGTGTTCCGCATCGAGCAGGAGGAGAGTCACCGCACCATCGAGTCGCCCGCGTCCATCGTGCTGCGCACCGGCGTGGCCGTCGGACTCGCGTATCACACGACACTCATACGCCGCGACGGCGAAGCGATTCCGATAGAGGACTGCGCCTCGCCCATCAAGGACGACAAGGGCGCCACGGCCGGCGTTGTGCTGGTGTTCCGCGATGTGACCGAACGCAAACGAGCCACGCGTGCCCTGCAGCGAAGCGAAGAGCACTATCGCCTGCTGTTTGAACGAAATCTCGCAGGCGTGTTCAAGGCCACCACCACCGGCCAGTTGCTGGATTGCAACGAGGCCTTCGCGCGTATGCTCGGCTACGAGCGCCGTGAGGACGCGGTGTTTCATTCCGAGATGGACTGGTTTGTGTCGGCCGAAGACCGGCGCGCCTTCCTCACACAAGTGCGGAACGACCGTTTCATATTCAACGAAGAGACGCATCTGCGGCGCGTGGACGGCACGCTCGCATGGGTGATACAGAACGTGACCTGGGTTGAGGACGCTGATCTGGGAGCCGTGATACACGGCACCGTGATCGACATCACCGACCGAAAGCAGATGGAGATAGAACTGCGGCTGGCCAAAGAGCGCGCGGAACAGTCCGACAAGCTCAAGGCCTCGATACTGGCAAACATGTCGCACGAAATCCGCACACCCCTCAACATCATCCTCGGGTATGCCGGGGTGATCCGATCCGTGCTCGGTGAAAAGGTGGATGCCGGCGACCTCGAGCTGTTCGCGCAGCTGGATGCGGGTGCAAAACGACTGACCCGCACGGTCGAAAATGTTATCAATACCTCGAAAATTCAGGCCGGCATGTACGTGTTCCACCCGGAAATCCTCGACGTCAACGCCGAACTCGACCATCTTGTGCGCGAGATGCAGCATCTTGCCGAGCAGAAGGGCATCGAGATGACGTACTGCACCCGCGAACCGGTGTTTATCAACGCCGACCGCTACGCGCTGGACCAGGCCTTCATCAACCTGATCGACAATGCTATCAAGTTCACGAAGGAAGGGCGCGTGACACTCGACTTGCTCGTGGACGCGGGCGAGGCGCGTGTGCAGGTCCGTGACACCGGTATCGGGATCTCGAGCGAGTATCTCGGCCAGGTGTTTCTCGAGTTTTCGCAGGAGACCACCGGTTTCACGCGGTCGTACGAAGGTCTGGGTCTGGGCCTGCCGCTGTCACGCAAATACATCGAGGGCAACGGCGGCCGCATCGAAGTGGACAGCCGCAAGGGCGTGGGCACGGTGTTCACCGTCTCCTTCCCCTGTATCGACACGTCGGCGCACCGCTTCGAACTCGCGAACTGAGTCGCCCGGCGCGCGCTACCGTGCATTCGGGAGCGGTGGCCACAGGGTCGCTCCTGCTTCCGCAGCCATGTGACGGAGCGCGGCGTTTTGGTCGTGGACCCTGATTTCGGGATATTGCGGAGCGGCGTTATGCCGCTCCCGTGTCCATGGCTCACCGGTGCGGTTACAGCCCGTTCCGCGTCCACCCCATCCCTTGAACATCATCTCATGATCGTCCGCGCGTTCCGCCTCCCGCCACGCAACTCCCGTCTCGTGGCAGTGTTGCTCCTGTGTCTTGCCCTGCTCGCCGGTGTTGATGCGCCGGGGCAGACCGCTCCCGAATCGGATCCGGAAATCGTGCTGCGCAGCGCTCTGGTTGCGCCCGCGGCGCCGGGACACTTCGATCTTGTCTCCTCGCGGGATCCCGTCACGTACGCCTTGGTGACAGGCGCCTGGCGTGATCCGCAGGCCGGCGAGCAGCTCCGCCTGCGCGACTCCGTGATCGGCACCTGGGAGCGCGCTGGAACCGACAGCGCGGGCTGGTTCCGTCATCCCGCCCTGCGCCGCGGCTACGCCGTGGTCACCATCGACGCGACCGCCGACACCGCCGTGGTGTTGCACGCCCGCGGACACAGCTTCCTGTTCGTCAACGGCACGCCCCGCTCGAGCAATCAGTACGAGATGCAGGACGAGTATCCCTCCTGGGCGCCGCAGTTCAACTATCCGCTCATTCCCGTCGCGCTGAAAAAAGGACGGAACACTCTTTTGTTCCTCTGCGCGCGCGGGATGCTGAAGGTGGGCCTGGCCGTGGTGCGGCGTTCCGTGCCCGAACAGTCCACCATGACGCGCAAGGCCGACGGCACGGTGAGTGTCGCTTCCACTCCGGGCGCGACGGTACGGGATGCCGAGATCTTTTTCAACACGCGCGACCTGACCGTGCCCGACATTGTGGAGGGGTACACCGGACGCGACACGGGCGCCGTGATCATCGTGAATCGTCGCGATGTGCCGCTCCGCGGCGCCGTGCTGCAATGTTCCGAACGCGGCAGTGATCGATGGATCGAAACACCCGTGCCCGAGATTCCCGCGATGGCCTTGCGCAAGGTGCCCTTCGACTTCCGCATCCATACACCCGCGGGCAGGGAACCGATACAGGTGCAGCTCCGCCTGGCCTCGGCCTCGATGCGCAGTGCAGAAGCGGCGCAGGTGCTGCAGCGTTACGACACCGTCACCATCACGCTCAAAACCGTGCCGCCCAGCGCGCCGCGCCGTGAGACCTTCACGAGCGGCATCGACGGGAGCGTGCAATATTACGCCGTCAATCCCGTGTCGCCTGTCGGCGGCACGCCGCCCGCGCTGCTGTTCTCGTTACACGGCGCGAGTGTCGAGGCCATAGGGCATGCCTCGGCGTATTCCTCGAAAACCTGGGCCAACATCGTGGCACCCACCAACAGGCGTCCCTACGGATTCAGTTGGGAAGACTGGGGCCGGCTCGACGCGCTCGAAGTATTCGACATCGCCATGCGCACGTACACGCCGGATCCCGCGCGTGTGTATCTGAGCGGACATTCTATGGGTGGTCACGGCACCTGGCAGCTCGGATTTCATTATCCCGACCGCTGGGCCGCCATCGGTCCGAGCGCGGGATGGATTTCGTTTCGTTCGTACAGGCACAACAATCCGCCGCTGAGCCGCACGCCCATGGGGCTCATGCTGCAGCGCGCCGCGCTGCCCAGCGACACGTACTTCATGGCCGAAAATGCGCGCCGCTTCGGCAGCTACGTGTTGCACGGCACCGACGACGACGACGTGTCGGTAGAGGAGGCGCGCGCCATGGTGCGTGTGCTCGATTCGCTGAACATGGATTACGTGTTTCGCGAAGTGCCCGGCAAGGGCCACTGGTGGGACGAATCGCCCGAGCCGGGATCGGACTGCCTCGACTGGGCGCCGATGATGGACTTTTTCGCGCGGCACGCGCGTCCCGAGAAAAAAAGAGTGCGGAGTGTGGTATTCACCACCGCCAGCCCCGCCGTCTCGTCGCGCTGCGACTGGGCCGAAATACTGCAGCAGGAAAAGGCGTGGATGCCGACTCGTATCAACATCCGCGTGGATCCGAAACTGGGCAGATTTATTGGCAGTACCGAGAACGTGTCGCAGCTCGCTCTCGAGACGCTTCCTCTCGAAAGAACGGACAGTGTGTGGGTAGAACTGGATGGACAGCCGGCTGTTCCGTTCGCTCTTGCGCTGGGAACCCAGCGTGTTGTTCTCACCAGATCGGGCGCGGGTTGGGTGCCGGGCGCCAGCAATGCGGCGCTGAAAAGTCCGCAGCGCGGCGGTCCTTTCAAGGACGCCTTCAGGAACTCGATGGTATTTGTGTATGGAACACGCGGGAGCGAGGACGAAAACCGCTGGGCCTTCGAGAAGGCGCGGGCGGACGCGGAGCAGTTCTGGTATCAGGGGAACGGCTCCGTCGATGTGCTCGCCGACAGCGACTTCTCGCCGGAGGCCCACGCGGGCCGCAACGTGATCCTCTACGGAAATGCGACAACCAACGGCGCATGGAAGCCGCTGCTCGGGAACTGTCCGGTGCAGGTGACACGCGGCGAGGTGCGCATCGGCGGCAGGTCCGTGAAAAAATCGGATCTGTGTGTCCTGTTTTTATATCCTCGGCCGGGTGATCCGGCCTGTTCCGTCGGTGCCGTATCGGGCACCGGCCTCCAGGGTTTACGCACCACGATGCGCCTCGCGTACCTCTCCGCCGGTGTGGCCTTCCCGGATCTGTTTATCGCCGGACCCGCCATGCTGCTCGACGGCGAATCGGGTGTTGTCTGCGCCGGATTTTTCGGTAACGACTGGAGCATCGAGCGCGGTGAATTCGTCTGGTCCCAGGACCGCTAAACACTTTCCGACCACACAGGGACTTCCATGAGAGTCGCTTTCCGACCCGCCCTTCTTGCGGCCGCGCTGTGCGTGCTGGCCGGCTTTCCGCTCACCGCGCAAATCACCGCGCCCGCGCTGCTCGGCACACATCCGAAACAGTATCCGTGTATGAAGACACTCGCGCCCCCGGCCATCGACGGCCGCCTCGACGACGTGACGTGGATGGACGCACCGTGGACCGACTCCTTCCTCGACATCGAGGGCGCGCGCAAACCCAAGCCGCGCTACAAGACCCGCGTGAAGATGTTGTGGGATGAAAGCCATCTCTACATCGCGGCCGAACTGGAGGAACCGCATCTGTGGGCACGGCTGCTGAAACGCGACACTGTGATTTTCTACGACAACGACTTCGAAGTCTTCATCGATCCCAACGGCGACTCGCACGAGTACTACGAGTTCGAGATGAACGCCTACAACACCGGCTGGGATCTGTTCCTGCCCATCCCGTACAAGGACGGCGGCTCCGCGCGCGACGCCTTCGACTTCGACGGGATACGCACCGCCGTGCAGTTGTACGGCACCATCAACGATCCCCGCGACACCGACACCGGGTGGACGCTCGAGATCGCGATCCCATTCCGTTCCTTCAACGCGGGCCGCGAACCGCTTCCCGCCGTCGCGGAAGGCGGCGTGTGGCGCATCAATTTCTCGCGTGTCGAATGGCGCGCGGAGATCGACAAAAACCGCTACGTCAAGCGCGAGGGCATACGCGAGGACAACTGGGTGTGGGCGCCGCAGGGAGTGATCGACATGCACCGTCCCGAGATGTGGGGCTATCTGCACTTCGTGAAACCGCGCGATCATTCCGCGCCGCAGGTGCTGCCGAAGGATCCCCTGCACGAGGCGAAGAGTTACCTTATGTCGCTGTACTACATGCAGCGGACGTACAAGGACAAGCGCAAACAGTATGCGCCCGATCTGCGCGCGCTCGGGGCTCCAGTCGCGCGCGAGGGACTGTTCACCTCGCAGCCCATGATACGGCGCTCCGGCGACGGCTACATCATCGAGGGCGGCGTGCGCAACGGCGGCGAGACGGCCGTGGTGGTGAGTGTGTCGCACGACGCCGCGCTGCGCGTGCGCAAGCCGTGACGCAGCGCGGAGTGGGGCGTCGGGTGCATACAGACGCGGACAGCGAATCCCGCAACGAGCGTGGCTCGCGGAGGCGGCCGCTTTTGCGCGCAGTGCTGTTGTGTTGTCTGTACGTCGCCGTGCTGTTGAGCGGCACAGCCGACGCGCAAGTACGCGAATCGGCGGCGGCGCGTGATGCGCGTATGCGCTGGTGGCGAGAAGCACGTTTCGGCATCTTCATCCACTGGGGACTGTACGCCATTCCCGCCCGCGGCGAATGGGTGATGTACAACGAGAAAATTCCCGCGTCGGAATACGAGAAACTTGCACTGAAATTTAAACCCGCGGCCTTCGACGGACTCGCCTGGGCGCGCATCGCGCGCGAGGCGGGCGCGCGCTATATCGTCATCACCTCGAAACATCACGACGGGTTCTGCCTCTGGCCCTCGGCACACACGCGGTACGACGTGGCCGACGCCACACCCTTTACGCAGGACGTGCTGCGCGAACTCGCCGACGGCTGCGAAAAGGAGGGGATCCGATTCGGGGTCTACCATTCGATCATGGATTGGCATCACCCCGGCGCCAACGGCGCCGCCTTCCCGCGCTATCGCGACGGCACAATGATACCGCAGTTGAAGGAAATTGTGGACCGCTACAATCCCGCGGTGCTCTGGTTCGACGGTGAATGGATCGGCGAGTGGAGCGAGGAGCAGGGCAGGGCGCTGTACGCGCAGCTCCGCACATGGAAGCCCGACATCATCGTGAACAACCGCGTGGGCAAGGGACGGCTCGGAATGGCGGGAGTGGACGGCGAGGCCGGCGGCGCGGGCGATTTCGGCACGCCGGAACAGCAGGTGCCCGCATCGCGTCTCGACGGCCTCGACTGGGAAACGTGTATGACGATGAACGGCCATTGGGGGTATGCCGCAGCCGACACGCAATGGAAATCCACTCGCGAGTTGATCCGCACACTTGCCGACGTGGTGTCGAAGGGCGGCAACTTCCTGCTCAACGTCGGGCCCGACGAATTGGGCCAGATTCCGAAACCCTCGGTGCAGCGCCTCGAACAGATCGGGAAGTGGATGCATGCCAACGGCGAATCCATATACGGCACCACCTATTCGCCGTTTCACGACACGCCCTGGGGCCGCTGCACCATGAAGCGGCTCACCGACGGCACAACGCGCCTGTACCTGCACGTGTTCCAATGGCCCGCCGACGGCGTGCTGCACGTGCCGGGACTCGGGACGGCTCCGGCGCGCGCCTACATGCTCGCGGAAAAATTCCGCGGCCTGCGCGCCGATCATCACGGCGACACCGTGTCGCTGAGTGTGCCGCTGGTGCCGCAGGATGCGTTTTTACCCGTGCTGGTGCTCGAATACATCGGCGATCCGGTCGTCTTTGTGCCGCCGCGTATCGAGGCGCCTGCAGACATTTTCATCGACCAGCTCATAGTGACTCTCGGCCAGGCGCCGAAGGGCGCTGAATATCGGATCAGTGTGTCCGATTCCAGCGGCGCGGGGGAATGGCGCGTGTATCAGGGACCACTGCGGCTGACGCGCAGCGCCGTTGTACGCGCCCGGTGCTGGTTCCGCGGCAGCGCTGTGGGGCCGGTGATCGAGCGCCGTTTCGAGCGGCATCAGCCGCGTCCCGCCGACAAGACCGCGTCTCTGTTGCCCGGCCTTGCCTGGCGCTACGCCGAAGGGCAGTGGAGCGCCGCGCCGTCGCTCGACACCGTTGCAGTGTCCGCGTCGGGCACGGCGCGCGAAGTGTCGCTGACGGACCGCAAGCGCGACGAACACTTTGCGATGGACTTCCGCGGTTACGTGCGCGTGCCGGCCGACGGTGTGTACCGCTTCACCCTCGATTCCGACGACGGCTCCGTGCTGGAAGTAGGTGGCGCGACTGTTGTCGACAACGACGGCTTCCACGGCATACGTCTGCGCAGCGGTTCCGTCGCACTGCGCAGGGGCGTGCATCGGATCCGCATCCGCTACTTCAACGGCACCGCCGACCGCGAACTGCGCCTTTCCCTGCGCGACGGATCGGGAAAAAAATTCGATCCACGTCCGCTTCTTTTCCACACCGCCGACCTGCGGTGACAACCACCGAGCCATACACCACAGCATTGTAGATCCGCCATGATCACGCGACTCTCCATCATATTTCTTCTCTGTGTCCTCTGCATTCCTCGCGCCGCCGCGCAGCGTATCGTCACCGCGCAGCGCGACGAGGGCGCGCGCACCGTGCTCACACTCGCCAACGACAAGGTCGAATGCAGCGTGGTGCTCGAGAACGGTCGCCTCGTGCTCGACCGCCTTGTGGCGCGGCCCGACTGGGCGCACGGCTTCGGCACATCGCCAGTAGCCGTGGAGACCGACGGCGACTTTGCGGCCGAGATCATGTGGACCGACTGGCAGGCGCCCAAGAGCGAGCAGAACGCCGAGAATCCCGTGACACTCACAAAGAGCGATTTCACCGTGCGCGCCGTGTCGTTTCAACCCGACACCGACGGCTCGATGGAATTGTGGCTCGACATGGCCTGTGTTCACCGGCCGATGCATCTGCGCCTCACCTACCGCCTGCGCGACAACGATTTTGTGCTGCGCAGAAAGGTGACGCTGCGCGACAGCAGCGGCCGCGGACATTTCCTGCAGTACCTCGCAACGCGCGACGGCGCAGTCGCGGGCCGCGCGAAGATCGTCAAGGACGGAGGCTTTGGGCAGCCAGCCGCGCTGCAGTCGCTCGACGGCGCGGCATTTTTTGGACTCGAGTATCCGGCCGCCGAAACGCGTCTCACGCAGACCGGACAGCGCTTGCGTCTGCTTTCCCGCCAGGAGGCGGGCGAGAAGATCACCGCGGCGGGATTTGAAGGCGCGTGGGCCGTATCGGCGGCGGTGCCGGATTACGCCGTGAAACGCTGGTTTATGGAATACGTGCGCGAGATACGCGTCGCGGATCCGCGGCCGTATCTGCTGTACAATTCGTGGTACGATCTGCGTTCCACCGAGTACCCGCGCGTGCCCGCCGAGAACCGCATGAACGAGGCGAATGTGCTGCGCATCGCGACGCGCTTGCGCGAGACCCTC
Organism: Ignavibacteriota bacterium; assembly: GCA_016218045.1. Lineage (NCBI taxonomy): Bacteria > Pseudomonadati > Ignavibacteriota > Ignavibacteriota bacterium. The sequence goes on along the minus strand of JACRFB010000004.1, from coordinate 82,559 downwards.
ATCGAAAAACACGGTATACCGCTCGACGCCTTTGTGCTCGACGACGGCTGGGACGACTACGCCAGCGACTGGGTGCTGCGCGCGCGGGAATTTCCGAATGGCCTCGATCCCATCATGAAGGAACTCGACAAATCGGGCACGCGGCTCGGTCTCTGGTTCGGGCCCACGGGCGGCTACTCCTTCCGCTCGCGCCGCATCGAGTGGATGAAGAATCACGGCTACGAGGTGACAAGCGCGGGCACACGCGACGCCATGCTCTGCATCGCGGGAAAGAAATATTCGGAACTGCTCGGCACGCGCCTCCGCAACGCGCTGGACGCCGTCGGCGCGCGCTACTTTAAACTCGACGGATTTCAGTTCTCGTGCAGCGAAGCGGATCACGGCCATGCCGCCGGCATCTACTCGCGCCGTGCGGGCGTGCAGTCGGTATTCTCGCTCGCGCGAGCAGCACGCGAGACACGGCCCGACGTGTACCTCAACATCACATCCGGCACCTGGCTCAGCCCCTGGTGGCTGCTGGCGGCGAATCAGATCTGGATGCAGGGCGAGGATCACGCCTACGCCGACGTGCCCTCGCTGCAGCAGCGCGACGCGGCCATCACCTACCGCGACCGCACGCTGTACGAGGGACTGCGCAAGCAGGACAATTGGTTTCCCATGGAAAACCTCATGACACACGGCATCATCAAGGGCACGCTCGAAAGCGGCGGAGGAGACAGCGAGCCGATCGAGAGTTTCAACAACGAGGTGATGATGTACCTCGCACGCGGCGTGTCGATGTGGGAATTGTACATCTCGCCCGACCGGCTGTCGGAGCCGGAGTGGGACGTGCTTGCCGCCGCGCTGCGCTGGGCGCGCGACCGCTTCCCCGTGCTCTCGACCACGGAAATGATCGGCGGCGATCCGGGCAGGCGCGAGGCCTACGGATACATGCATTTCCGCGGCACCCGCGGCATCATCGCCGCGCGCAATCCCTGGGTGGACAACTGCGCGCTGAAAGTACAGCTCACACACGCCTTCGGCGTCGACGCCGACGCGCAGGAACTGGTGGTCGAGAAGGTATATCCCGAGCGATGGATCAGTCCGCGGCTCTTCAAATCGGGCGAATCCATGAGTCTGCCCCTCGGCGGCTACGAGACCGCGGTGTACGAGGTGTATCCGCTGCGCGAGGCGCGGCGTCCGCTGATCGCCGGGGTGCCCTTCGTGGCCACGGCCGCAAATGCACAGGAGTATCGGATCTCTTTATACGGAAAAGCCGACGAACTCGTGCTGCTCAATCCCGGCACCGTGTCGACGATGACGATGGAAGGGCGGTCCACAACGATGCAGCAGCTCCTGCAGGTCACCGAATCGGGCCGGCTGCCCGTGCCGAAAAACAGCGTGACGCTGCGTCCCGACTCCGCCCGCCGGTATGCTGACCTCGAGTTCTCGATCGACCGCAGTGTGCGTTCGGCGACACTGGCCGTGCTGTTGACCCCGGCCAACACCGACGAGAAGGACACAGTGGTGGTTACCTGGGAAGGTGTCGACAGCACAACGACGCTCACGCGGCTCGACGGCGAGGGCAACTCGGTATGGTACACCCGCCCGGCCGTGACAGGTAAAAATGCCGGACGCCTGCGTTTCACCGTACGGGGTGGAGACGGCCAATGGAACGGTCGCGCAACCACGTACGCGATCTGCGACCAGAAACAGCCGCAGGTGGACGTGGTCGTGACCACCGGGGACGAGATCGTGGAGCCGCCCCTGCCGCGCCTGGCACTGGCCCGCGCGGTTGTGCGCGAACACGTGCGCCTCGGCGAAGTGGATCTGCGCGCCACCGCGGAATAGCGGCGTCGTTTCCATTCCGCGCGCATCCGCATGGTCGGCAGACGGCGTGCCGCGGAAGGGCGGATTCCTCCTCTCACATCCTCTTCGTAATATTCCGCAAGCATCGGAGCAGGAAATATGAAATCGTACACGCGCCTCACGCACTGCATACTCCTTCTTGCGACGGCGGCTCCCGCGTTGTTGGGACAGAATCCCATCCTCGAGCGTATCGTGCCACGGCCCGTCGAGCTTGGGTTCACACAGCAGTCCTTCACCTTCGACGAGCACACCACCGTGCTCTACTCACTGCGCACGCCCGAGAATGTGCCTCCAGGGATTTCCGATTTTGTGATCCGGATGCGCGAGCGCCTGCCCGTGGCTTCCGCCGGGGCGGCGCTGAATCTCGCCAACACCACCGAGGAATTGCGCGGCGCCTGGACCATCGAGCGCGATTCGACGGACACACGGCTCGGCCTAGAGGGATACCGGCTCAACGTGCATCCGACAAACATCGAACTGAAGGCCGCGACCTGGGCGGGTGTCTTCCGCGGCATGCAGACGGTGCTGCAACTGCTTCCGCCGGAATTCGACACCAGTACCGTGCGGCGCCGCTGGACCATTCCCTGCGTTTCCATCGTCGACACGCCTCGTTTCTCGTGGCGCGGTATGCATCTCGACGTGGGCAGGCACATGTTCCCCGTCTCCTTCATCAAGAAGTACATCGACCTGCTTGCCCTCTACAAATTCAACACCTTCCACTGGCATCTGACCGAAGACCAGGGCTGGCGCATCGAAATCAAGAAGTATCCGAAGCTCACCAGCGTGGGAGCATGGCGCGGCGAAACGATGGGCGACGGCACGCGTTACGGCGGATTCTACACGCAGAAGGAAATCCGCGAGGTGGTGGAGTACGCGGCGCAGCGCTTCATCACCGTCGTGCCCGAGATCGAAATGCCCGGACACAGCGTCGCCGCGCTTGCGGCGTATCCCGAACTCGCCTGCACCCGCGGACCCTTCGCGGTCAGTACGCGGTGGGGCGTCGAGGACGATGTGCTCTGCGCGGGCAACGACAAGGTGTTCACCTTCCTCGAAAACGTCCTGTCGGAAGTGCTCGCGCTGTTCCCGTCGAAGTTCATACACATCGGCGGAGACGAATGTCCCAAAGTGCGCTGGAAGGCCTGCGCCAAGTGCCAGGCGCGCATGAAGCAGCATGGACTCGCGACGGAGCACGAACTGCAGAGTTGGTTCATTCAGCGCGTCGAAAAATTCCTCAACAGCAAGGGGCGGCGGATTATCGGGTGGGACGAGATACTCGAGGGAGGTCTTGCGCCCAACGCGGCGGTGATGTCGTGGCGCGGCGTCGCGGGCGGAATCGAGGCGGCCAAAGCGGGCCACGATGTGGTGATGACACCCACATCACACTGTTACTTCGACTACGCGCAGGGGCGCAGCGGCGAGCCCACCAAGGCCGGCGGCTATATTCCCGCCGACACGGTGTACATGTTCGAACCCGTCCCCGCGGCATTAACTCCCGACGAAGCGCGGCACGTGCTCGGCGCGCAGGGCAATCTGTGGACCGAATGGATACCCGACGAGAAGACCGCCGAGTACATGGTGCTGCCGCGCCTGTGCGCGCTGGCCGAAGTCTTGTGGTCGCCGAAGCAGGGCCGTTCGCTCGAGAGTTTCCACCGGCGCATGGCACCGCAGTACGCCCGTTTTGTGGCACGCGGACTCAACTACCGCGTCCCGAATCCCATCGGTCCCGAGGGACGCACAGTGATTTTCGGCGACACCGTGGCCGAGTTCCGTTCGCCCGTGCCCGGGGCCGACATCCGCTTCACACGCGACGGCAGCGACGTGACCGCGGAATCGGAACGTTATCAGAGCCCGATCCCCGTATCCGGAAGCACCACACTTTCGGCGCGGCTTTTTATGCCCGACGGACGGAACAGCACGCCGACACAGAGCTGGTTCTACACCGTCGACCGCGCGCGCAACGGCGTGAAGTATGCATACTACGAGGGGAGCTGGACCTCGCTGCCTGATTTCTCACAGCTCACGCCCGCCCGCACGGGACACATCTACGATCTCGACAAACGGCTCGTTCCCACACGTGCAGACGAGTATGGGATCCGATTCTCCGGATCTCTCGACATCCCCGCGACGGGCAGCTACACGTTTTTCCTCGTCTCCGACGACGGGAGCCGCTTTTCGATTGGCGACGCGGCGCTCATCGACAACGACGGTCTGCACGGCAGCCGCGAGCGCAGCGGCACCGTGCGCCTCGCCAAAGGCCTGCATCCCTTCACCCTCGACTACTTCGAGAGTGGCGGCGACGAGCGGCTCGAACTCTGGATGCAGGCGGCTGATCTGGTCGACGATTCCACACCTGACGCACACGGTGTACATCTCGGACCCGCATCCGGGAAACACCCCATCGATCCGTCCATGCTGGTCGACACCACAAAATTTATTGACGCGCCCATGCCTGGAGTGATGGGCCTGCCCGATTCACCCAAAGTCCTTCCGAAGGAGCGCCGTCCATGACACACACGGGATTTGTCCGAGGCATCGTATCGCGCGCCACTGCTGTGCTGTGTGTGTGTGCGGCAGTGTTGTGTCCGTCGGTTTCGGCGCAGGACGTGCTCCGCTCCGTCAATCCGTTTATCGGAACAGGCGCGCACGGCCACACCTTTCCCGGAGCAACCGTGCCCTTCGGGATGGTGCAGCTCTCGCCGGATACACGCGTCGAGGGCTGGGATGCCTGCGGCGGCTACCACCATTCCGACAGCACGATACTCGGTTTCAGCCACACGCATCTGTCCGGCACCGGCGTGCCTGATTACGGCGACGTGCTCGTGCTGCCCGTGGCCGCGGGCACGGCGCTTGTGCCTCCGGGCGGCGCAAAACCGGGAGGCGGCACACGCGCGGCTTTCCGGCATGAAGACGAAAGGGCGACGCCGGGATATTACGACGTGACCTTCCGCGACACCCGCGTGCGCGCCGAACTCAGCGCAACTCTGCGCACGGGCTTTCACCGCTACACGTTTCCGCGCGGAAGCGCCGCGGCGCTGCTGGTGGACCTGCAGCACGGACTCGGACCCGACCGCGCGCGCGGCTGCGAATTCCGGCTCGTCAGCGATACCGAAGCCGTCGGTCTGCGCCGCTCCGCCGGCTGGGCAAAGGACCAGCAGGTCTTTTTTGTGATGCGTTTCTCGCGGCCCGTGGTGGCTGCGGTCATGACGGATTTTGAACACGAGTCCGACACGCGCGCGCTCACGGCGGAGAAGGGTCTGCGCGCCCGCCTCGAATTTCGCGCTGCCGACGGCGCGCCGTTGCTTGTCAAGGTGGCGCTGTCGGGGGTGGACGTGGACGGCGCGCGGAAAAATCTCGAGGCCGAAAATCCGGGATGGGATTTCAATGCTACGCGCGAGGCCGCCGCTGCCGCCTGGCGGAAAGAACTGCGCAAGATCGAGATCACGGGAGGGAGCGAGACGCAGCGCGCGGTGTTCTACACGGCGCTGTATCATTCGATGGTCGCTCCGAATGTGTGGAGCGATATCGACGGACGCTACCGCGGCATGGACGGCAAAGTGTACACAGCCGAGGGATGGACCATGTACACCGTGTTTTCGCTGTGGGATACGTTCCGTGCCCTGCATCCGCTGCTGTCCATCATCGACCGCGCGCGCACGCGCGACTTTGTGCGGTCCATGGTGGCGAAGGGCCGCGAGGCGCGTGTGCTTCCCGTGTGGGAACTCGCAGCGAACGAGACCTGGTGTATGATCGGCTATCACTCCGTGCCCGTGATTGTCGACGCGGCGATGAAGGGCATCACCGACTTCGACATGCAGACGGCGCTCGCGCTGATGAAACAGGGCGCCACGGCTGATCGTTTCGGATTGCGTTCCTATAACAGGTACGGCTTCATCCCCGGCGACGACGAGGGCGAATCCGTGTCGAAGACCCTCGAATACGCATACGACGACTGGTGTATATCGGCCTTCGCGCAGTCGCTCGGTTTTGAAAAGGACGCTGCCGAATACGCGCGCCGCGCGCAGGGGTGGAAACATCTGTTCGATCCGGGCACAGGATTCATGCGCCCGCGCATAAACGGCGGCTGGGCTGCGCCGTTTGATCCGTCCGCCGTGACGAATCATTACACCGAGGCGAATCCCTGGCAGTATTCGTTTTTTGTGCCGCAGGATGTGGATGGATTGATACGGGCTTTTGGCGGTGATGCGGCCTTTGTGCGGAAACTCGACACACTGTTCACCACCGCCTCGTCGCTCGCGGGCAGGGAACAGAGCGACATCACGGGCATGATAGGGCAGTACGCGCAGGGCAACGAACCGAGCCATCACGCGGCCTATCTCTATGCCTATGCCGGCGAGCCGCGTCGCACGCAGCAGCTCGCGCGCAAGATCATGGACTCGCTGTTCCACAACACGCCCGAGGGCATCTGCGGCAACGACGACTGCGGACAAATGTCGGCATGGTATGTCATGAGTGCGCTCGGTGTGTACCAGGTGTGTCCCGGCCGCACGGAATACGTGCTCGGTTCTCCGCTGTTCCCCGAGGCGCGTATCAATCTCGAGAACGGCCGCACTTTCACGATGCGCATGGAATCGAAGAACCATGTCGTGCGGCGGCGCACCTTGAACGGACAAGAGTATGCACAGTGGTATCTCGATCACGCGGCCATCGAGGCGGGCGGCACCTTTGTGTGCAGCGATGCGGGCAACGACGACGAGGGCCTCGCGGCGCCACGTGCAACGCGTCCGCACTCCTCGATGCAGAACGACGCGTTGATCGCGCCCGCCATCGTCGCGAGCGCAGCGTCCTTTCGCGACAGTCTGTCAGTCACCGTGGCGAATTACAGCGACGGGGCAGAACTACTCGTGGCGACTGTTGAAAACCCAGGTCCGGCCGATTACACCCCGTATCGCGGACCGATCACACTCCGTTCCGACGCGGTGATCAGCGCGTACACGCAGAAGGACGGGCGGCGCAGCGGCGTTGTGCGCGGGGTGTTCACGCGGCATGTGCCCGCGGGCACGGTGCGAATCAACACGCCGTATCAAGCGCATTATGCGGCCGGGGGCGACCAGGCCCTCGTCGACGGCGTGCGCGGCAGGGCCGATTTCCGCCTCGGCGGCTGGCAGGGCTGGGAGGAAAACGATCTCGATGTGACGCTCGATCTCGGCGCGCGCGCCGTGATAACCGCCGTGGGGCTCAGTTGTGTGCAGGATCACAACGCGTGGATCTTTTTCCCTCGTTCGGTGACCTTCGCGTTTTCGACCGACGGTGTGCACTTCAACAACGAACGCACCGTGATGAACACCGTACCCGAGGAGAAGGAAGGCGCGCTGATGAAGATCTTCGAGATGTCGGGAACGGTCGGCGCGCGGTATGTGCGTGTCACGGCGAAAAACGTGGGACGCTGCCCCGCGTGGCACAAAGGTGCGGGCGGCAAGGCCTGGATTTTTGCGGACGAGATCATCATTTCGAAACGGAAGCAGTGACATGGATCGGCGCACGTTCATCAAGGCGACGGGGGGATTGGCGGCCATGGCGGGGCTGCCCGCCGCGGATCTGCTCGCGGAAAACTCCGGCGTGGAAGAGGGGACGGGTCGTATGATGACGGTCGGTGTGTTCCGTGAGAAAGATTTCCCCTCGCCGGACGGCGACGCGCCCGACGATTCCGTCATCGATGCGGCGCTGAAGTCGGCCCGCGTCCTGCACCTCGATGCGCGCGCGCTCGAATCCGTCGACACGGCGGGAATCGACATCCTCATCACTCCCTATGGCTCCGCCTTCCCGCTCGATGCGATGGACGCGATGCTGCGGTATCTGCGGGCGGGTGGCAACTGGGTGAATCTCCGCGGCGTGCCACTGAGCAGGCCCGTGACCCGTGCAGGCGATCGCTGGATTCTGCACGACACACAGCCCGCGGGATATAGACCGCTGGGCATCTCGCATTTTCACGAAGTGCCGCATCCGCCAATGGCGAAATGGATGCAGGAAGGGCCGGTTCGTTTCGAACCCGAGGCCTTTCTCGATCCGTATGCGCCGTCGTCCACCTTCGCCCTGTATATCAAACTCACCACAAAAAAATCGTTTCCGGAAGAAGACGGCAGCGATGGTCCGCGCGAGGCCGTTCTGCAACCCGTGCTTCGTATGATCGACGCGGACGCGCGTATCATCAGCGCGCCGGTGCTGCTGATCGACCGGCTTGAAGGTCCGTACGCGGGGGGCCGCTGGGTGTTTGACGCCTCGCGCGGAGGCAGTCTCGGCACGTCGATGATTCGCGCCATGACGGCGCTGGCATCGACGGGCGCATTGGACCTGCGCGTCACCGTGTCCGATGCCTGCCCGCGTCCCGGCGACATGGTGCATGTATCCGCCGATGTGCTGCGGCGGAAGTCGCATCCTGCAGTCGCGATTACGCAACTGACGGTGGGACACACCGCGCCCGGGCGTGCATTTTCCGAGTTGCACATGCCCGAGGGCGGGATGGACATTCAAGTCCCGCCGCTCGAACGGCCCGGCCGTACGTCTTTGCATCATGTGAGTGCGGACGCCACGATCACCACGCCGTTCGGCACCTTCACGCAACAGCACAGGCAGGGCTTTGTGGCCTTCGATGCGTTGGTCTTCACACGCGGACGCGACATTACGGTGGACGGCGATCATTTCCGCTACGACGGCGCTATCACACCGATCATCGGCACCACACACATGGCGTCGGATGTACACCGCCGCTATCTGCTCGAACCGAATCCCGCCATCTGGGAGAAGGATTTTTCCGCGATGGACGATGCCGGCATCACCATGGTGCGGAACGGCATCTGGACCGGCTGGGCGCTGCATTCTGATGCGGACGGCACGCCGAAGGAGAGCGTGTTACGCGCGCTCGAGGCGTATTATCTGACAGCCCGCGCTACACGCGTCGGCATGCCTGTCATCTTCACGTTTTTTGCGTTCCTGCCCGAGTCCTGGGGCGGGGTGAATCCCTTCCTCGATCCGAAAGCGCTCGAGGCACAGGAACGTTTTGTGGGCGGATTTGCGCGGCGTTTCACGGACGCGAAGGAAATACTGTGGGACTTCATCAACGAACCGTCCTTCAGTTCCGCGAAACATCTGTGGTCCGTGCGCCCCAACGGCGATGAACACGAGCGTGCCGCGTGGATCGAATGGCTGCGCGCGTCTTTCCCGACGGCAAAAACGGATCGGGAACTCCGAAATATCTGCGCGACGACGTTCCGCGTTTCGCCTGCGCGCGCGCTCGATCTGCCCGTGCCCGAGGATTTCCAGGAGATGAACCTGCATGGCGACAGGAGTCCGCGCAAGGCCGCCGCGTACCGCTTCTTCGCGCAGGCCATGTTCACACGCTGGGCGGCGCGACTGCGTGATGTGGTGAAGCGCGAGGCGGGTCCGCAGCACCTTGTCACAGTGGGGCAGGACGAGGGCGGCGCCTACGACAGGCCTGCGCCGCAGTTCCACGCGGGTGTGGTGGATTTTACCTGCCTGCACAACTGGTGGTCGAACGACGATCTGTTGTGGGACGGCATCGTGACCAAGGTGCCCGGAGTGACACATCTTGTCGAGGAAACGGGCGTGATGATGTACGAGACCCGCGACGGGCTGCCCTGGCGCAGCGAGGACGAGGCCGCGGCGCTGCTCGACCGGAAATGCGCCTATTCCTTTGCCGCGGGCGGCGCGGGTTTCATCGAATGGGCGTGGAACACCAATCCGTATATGGATTCCGACAATGAAGCCGCCATCGGCCTGCATCGTGCCGACGGCACGGCAAAACCGGAACTCGAGGTGATAAAGAAGTACTGGCGGCTGTACGGCGACCGCGGTCGCATGATGGAAAAACCCGCCGCACCCCGTGTGGCGCTGGTGCTGCCGCACACCCATATGTTCCAGACGCGCAATCTCGCGAGTGACGCGACGAAGCGTGCCGTGCGCGCCCTCGAGTACCACTGCCGCGTGCGCATACACGCCGTGACCGAATTTGCCATCGAGCGCCTGCCGTCGGACACGGCGCTGCTTGTGATTCCAGCGCCTCTGTTTCTGTCCGATGCAGCATGGACGCAGATCGTCGCCCGCATCCGAACAGGCGCGATCGTGTACCTCAGCGGTGCCTTCGAACGCAACGAGCACGGCGAGGTGGTGCGTGAGCGGCTTGCGATGGTGAACACCCTGTACGACACGCGTCCCGTTGCCGCGGAAGAGACGTTGAAAATAGGGGATCAAACGATCCGATTCGGTTTCCGCGGCGAGCGCCTTCAGCGTGTCGAGAAGGCGCTCACGTCGGCGGATGCCGGCGCGCAGGCGAGTGCCTTCTCGATTCTGCCGGTCACAAAGGAGCTGGCGGGCGGAGCCACGACTACGGGACGCTTGCTGTGGACCGGCCTGCCGATAGAATGCAGCGACGACATCGAATCGATCGCCGCCGTGTACCGTCACGTGCTTCGGGCCGCGCGCCTCACGCCGGAGTTCACCGTCACACCCGACATGCCCGGCATCTTCGTACGCCGCATCACCTACGCACAGAACGTGTGTTACATCGCCGTCTCCGAAACCTCCGCGAACCTCGAGGTCCGCATCACGGATCACACAACAGCCAAAACCATCAACATGCTCCTTCCCGCCGGCCGCACCGCCGTCGAGTGGCTCTAAGAGTCGTCAACGTCCCCAGTCCCTACTCCCGACTCCCCACTCCCTACTCCTGACTCCCCACTCCCTACTCCCCACTCCCTACTCCCCACTCCCAACTCCCTACTCCGGTGAACCTTTCCCGCCTCCGCGCCCTGAATGACGAGTATCGCACGATGCTGCTCGACGACATCATGCCGTTTTGGATGCGCTACGCGCCAGACCATGAGCACGGTGGATTTCTGCATCACCTCGACAGGGAAGGGCGTGTGTATTCGACGGACAAGGGCGTGTGGATACAGTGCCGCGCCGTGTGGATGCTCTCGACTTTGTACAACACGGTCGAGAAACGGCAGGAGTGGCTCGATGCCGCGGCATCGGGATACGATTTTGTGACCCGGCACGCCTTCGACGAAGACGGGCGTATGTTTTTCCTGCTGACACGCGAGGGAGTACCGTTGCGCAAGCGCCGCTATCTCTTCAGCGAGTCTTTCGGCGCCATCGCCTGCAACGCCTTCGGCAGGGCCGCGGGCGACGACGCGGCGGTGGAGCGCGGCGCGGCGATATTCCGCACGCTGCTGCGGCATCACACGACGCCCGGACTCCTCGAGCCGAAACTCTATCCCGCGGCGCGCGACCTCAAGTCGCACGCGATGCCGATGATCATTCTGGCGACCGCGCAGGAATTACGCGAGGGAGGTCGTGCCTCCAACCACGACACGATTGCGGCCGCGTCCGTCGAGGAGATATTACGCGACTTCGTCAAACCCGAGATTCCGGCCCTGCTCGAGCACGTGGCGCGCGACGGTGCCCGCGTGGATGTGCCCGCGGGCCGGCTGGTGAATCCGGGTCACGCGATCGAAACGTCGTGGTTCCTCATGCGCGAGGCGCGGCGCAACGGCGACGAGGCGCTGATCGACCGCGCCTGCGACATACTCGACTGGTCGCTCGCACTCGGATGGGACGACGAGTACGGCGGACTCTTCTCGTTTGTGGACTGCGACGGCTGGCCCTGCGAACAGCTCGAGTGGGACATGAAATTATGGTGGCCGCACACCGAGGCCCTGTACGCGCTGCTCCTGGCGCATCATCTCACCGGCGACACGCGTTACGAGGAGTGGTTCGAGCGTATACACGAGTACACCATGACGCATTTCCCCGACCCCGAACACGGCGAGTGGTTCGGCTACCTCCACCGCGACGGCACCGTGTCCCACACGCTGAAGGGCGGCCTCTGGAAGGGTCCCTTCCACGTCCCGCGTGCGCTGCTCAATCTCGTGCACTTGACAGAGGAGATGGTGGGGTAGGTGGCGGGGCACCCGCATAACCCCTCGTATCACACCTTGATATCCTGTATTTTCGGAACAGAAAGGATATCGCCATGAAATACATCGTCAGTGTCATGTTCCTCCTGCTCCCTCTGGCGGCGCGGGCCCAGAGCGCGGCGGAGATCATCCGCAAAAGCGAAGACGCCATCAAGGGCAGCAGTTGCCGCGGCACCTTTTCCATGACGGTCGTGACTCCGGATTACACGCGGCGCATGGAGATGGAGAGCTGGTGGGTGGGCAACGACAAGGCGCTTATCGTGATCCGTGCGCCGAAAAAGGAAGCAGGTAACAAGACGCTGAAAATCGGCAACGAGATGTGGAGCTACCTCCGCAACACCGAAATGACGATCAAAATCCCGCCCTCGATGATGCTGCAATCCTGGAACGGATCCGACTTCACCAACGACGATCTCGTACGCGAATCGAATCTCGAGAAGGACTATTCTCAAAGCCTCACGGGCAACGTAACCCGCGACGGCGAGGAATGCTGGAGCGTGCTCCTCCTGCCGCGCCCGAATGCCCCCGTCGTCTGGGGGCGCATCATCTATATCGTGCGAAAGTCCGATTACCTGCCTTCACGCATCGAATACTTCGATGAAAAAAAGCGGCTGATGCGTGTGATGGAATTTGCAGACATCCGGCCCGTCGGGAAACGGACCATCCCCACAAAGTGGATCATGATAAATTCCGCCAAACCCGGGCACCGCACTGAATTCGAGATCGTAAAAGCCGACTTCGATATCGGCATTCCCGACCGCATCTTCTCGCTGCGCGAACTCGAACGAGGGAATTGACATGCGCCTCCTGCTACGGATGGCCTGGCGCAACCTGTGGCGAAACCGTCGGCGCACACTGCTCACACTTTTCGCCGTGTTTTTTGCAACCATGCTCTGCGTGGTGCAACGCGGCATGGACGTGGGCAACGACGCGGCAAACATCGCTTTCGCGATCGACCTGTATCCCGCGGCCCTGCAGGTTCAACACGCGAAATATCTCGACGCACCCTCGCTGCGCCGTTCGCTGCGGCTGGATCCACTGATGCTGCGGGCGATCGAGACACATGCTGCCGTGCGCGCAGCGACGCCGCGCATCGAGGGCAATGGACTCGTCGCGTACAAAGACCACTCCATGGGTGTCGCGCTCTTTGGAGTGGATCCTGCGCGCGAGGCGCGGACGAGCACACTGTTCTCGCGCTTCCGTCCTCCACTCGCGGATGCGTCTTGGCGGCAGGGCGATATCGTCGTCGGTCGCACCTTGCTCGAAAATCTCGGGGCGCGTATCGGCGATAGCGTCGTGGTGCTTGCACAGGGGTACGACGGGGCGCTGGGCAACCTCCGCTTCCGCATCGGATCCACTTTCCGCACCGGTTCGACGGAACTCGACGGAGCCGGACTGTTCCTCCGCCTGGAAGACGCGCAGATGCTGCTCGCCATGGAAGGCCGCGCGACTGCGATCGCCGTTGCCGCGCGTGATCTCGATGACATCGACGACACCGAAGCGGCCGTGTCTGCAACCATCGCCCCCGACACCACGCTCGCGGCGGTGCGCTGGAACCGCATCATCCCCGACGTGCAGCAGGCGGCGGAATTGAACGAAACGGGAGGTCTGCTCTTTCTCTCGATCCTCGTCCTTGTTGTGGGCTTCGGCATTCTGAACACGATACTGATGTCCGTCACCGAACGCTTCCGTGAATTCGGCGTCATGCTCGCGCTCGGCATGCGCAACAGCACACTCGCCGTGCTGGTCTCCCTCGAAATTCTGCTCATCCTTCTCATGGCGCAGACGGGCGGCCTCGTGATAGGATATGCAATCAACGCGTGGATCATCGCTCACCCGATACAACTCACGGGCGACATGGCCGTGGCGATGGAGCAGTACGGCTATCAGCCGGTGCTCACCTCCACCGTGCGCTGGTCGATGCTGCGCGAGATGCTTGTGCTCATCTCGACGGTCACACTCGTCCTCGCCTCGTATCCGGTCTGGCGCGTGTTCCGACTCGAGTCGTTGAAAGGAATACGGCACACATGAGAAACGGAGCGTAGGAATGCTACTCCGCATTGCGTGGCGGAATCTCTGGCGGAACAAACGGCGCTCGGGCATCGTGCTTGCCTCGGTGATCGTGGGACTCATCGCCATCATTCTCGACGAAAGCGTCGTAACGGGTTTTGTGAATCAGATGCTCGAGAATCAGATCGGCGCGCATGTCACGCATGTGCTGATCCACCGCAAGGGATTCCGCGAGAACATGCTAGTGGACCGCACCATACCCGATCCGGCTGCACTCCTCGCACGTCTCGACACGATGCACGGTGTCAAGGCGTTCGACACGCGTGTTGTGTCGTTCGGGCTTGCGAGCAGCGCCGAGAATTCGTCGGGCGCGATGATCGTGGGAGTAGGTCCGCGCGAAGATGAACTCACCACCATTGCCTCGAGCATCGTGGAAGGGCAGTATGTTGATGCGGACGGCGGGGGAATTCTGATAGGAAAAAAACTTGCGGAGAAACTGAATGTGACACTCGGCGAGAAGATTGTGCTTATGGCGTCCGCGCGCGATGGATCCGTCGCCAACGCGATGTACCGCGTCTGCGGACTCTATTCCAGCTTCTCATCCGAATTCGAGAAGACCTACGTGTACATCACACGCGGCGACGCACAGGCGATGCTGGGTATCGGGGACGCGGTGCATGAGATCGCGGTGCGTGTGGAGGATCCGTCCCGTGTGGCCTCCATCGCGGCCGTTCTGCGCGTGGGCACGGATCCGCGCACGGAATGTCTTTCGTACGAGGAAATTTTACCTCTGCTGGTCAGTCAGGTCGAGATGTACAAGAACATGATGTGGTTCATCTACCTCATTGTTGGCGCGGCCATGGTATTCGGCATCGTGAACGCGATGCTCATGTCGGTGTTCGAACGCATCCGTGAATTTGGCGTGTTGCTTGCCACGGGCATGAGCACGGGCACGCTGTTTCGCCTTGTGCTGCTCGAGGCACTCCTGCTCGGGCTCGTCGGCACGGCGCTGGGCATGGGGGCCGGACTCGCGGTGTATGCCCGGCTCGCGGCCACGGGACTCGATCTCGCCGTCTTTGCTGAAGGCATGACGGCATGGGGCATTGGCACCGTCATCACGCCCGAGCTGTCGTACACCACCGTGCTGCGGCAGGCGCTCGTGGTGCCGCTGCTGTGTATGCTCGCGGCGTTGTATCCCGCATGGAAGGCCGTGCGGCTCCAGCCAGTCCAGGCAATCTCGTTTGTGTAATTCCGAGGCGAACATGGATCACGCAGTCATAGAAGTCGAAGGTCTTGAAAAAACGTACGCCAACAACGGCGTCGCTGTCGAGGCCCTGCGCAACATCAACCTTCGCATCGGCGCGGGCGAATTCCTCGCCATCGCGGGCCCGTCGGGATCGGGCAAGACCACCCTGCTCAACATTATCGGCCTGCTCGACGAGCAGACCCGCGGCCGCCTCCTCCTCGACGGCCACGATCTCGCGGGTGTGTCGCGGCAGGAACGCGCGCGTATTCGTCTGCGGCGCATGGGATTTATCTTCCAGGCCTACAATCTCATCCCCGTACTCACCGCCCTCGAGAACATCGAGTTTGTGATGATGCTGCAGGGAGTGGGCGAAAAAGAGCGGCGCGCCCGCGCGCTTGCAGTGATGGAGGAACTCGGCATAGGCGACCTTGCGGAAGCGCGACCCGCCCGCATGAGCGGCGGACAGCAGCAGCGTGTCGCGGTGGCGCGCGCCATCGTGCATCAGCCGCCCATCGTGCTTGCTGATGAACCCACTGCCAATCTCGATTCCAAAACCGCGCATGTGCTTATCGACATAATGAACCGGCTCTGTGAGGAACGGAATATCACGTTTGTCTTTTCCTCGCACGATCAGAATGTGCTCGACCACTCGCGCCGCCTGGTGTTGCTGCACGACGGCGAGATCGTGTCCGACGAGAGGAAGTAACATCATGCGACAGCGCCCCCGCCGTTTTGCGTACGGCGTGCTACTCGTAAGCGCGTTCGCTCTTTCCTGCGCGCATAATCTCCATGCCCAGGAGGTGGCGCTCACAGGGTACGTCATGGACCTGGGATCCGCGCAGTGGTTGCGACCGGAGTTTGCGCGTCTGTTGCACGCTGATACACGGTCGTTCGCGAATATTCTGCGCGCGCGTCTCAAGCCCGCCGTGACGATGGGGGAGCATGTCACTCTCGGGGCCGAGTACGAGGTCGCCTGGTCGCGCTTCGGCGCGGGCATCTTCACGGTGCAGCCGGATCTGCGGCATCGGCAATGGACGCCGCTGCGGTGGGTGATCACGGAGTCCGACGCGGGCAATGTGATTCACTTCATCGACCGCCTCGCGCTGACGCTCGGCTCCGACGACGGATCCGTCGTGCTGGGCCGGCAGCGCATTTCCTGGGGCACGGGACGAGTGTGGAATCCCACGGACCTTTTCCATCCACTCAACAGCGCGGTGTTCGGCAAAATCGAGAAGGATGGTGTGGATGCGATATCCGCCAAGTATGCCTTCGGTTCTTTTACGGATGTGCAATGTGTCGTGAATGTGGCCGAGGCGGATCGTCGTATCAATGCCGCGCTCCGTTTCCGCACAAATGCGGCCGAGCAGGATCTCTCGCTCATCGTCGGCCGTTTCGACGATTGTGCCATCGTGGGGGCGGACCTTGCTGGGAATCTCTTCGATGCGGGTGTGCGCGGAGAAATTCTGTACACGTTTGATGAACGGCTGCACGGGATGGAAACGATACAGACGATTGCGGGCATCGATTATCAGTTCACAGCCGATCTGTACTTGGCCCTCGAATACCACTTCAATGGCCGCGGATCCGCGCAACCATCCGGTTACAATCTTACCCTGCTCTCGTCGGGCCGCATTCTGAACCTCGGACGCAATTACCTCGCCGCCATCACAACAGTACAAGTACACCCGTTGCTACTCGTAACAGGCGGCGGCACAGTGAGTCTGACCGACGGCAGTACCTTCTATAATCTCGCCGCAACCTGGTCCCTCCACGACGAGGCCGCGCTCTCCTGCGGCGCCATGCTCTTCGCCGGCGACGCGGGAGATGAGTACTGGTATTACCCGCGGGTGCTGTTCCTCCGCGGGGAATGGTATTTTTAACCCCGTGAATCGCTACTTTCCGCTTGTATGGCAAAATGTTGGATTCCGCTGCTGCTGCTGCTCCTGCTCCCACTCGCGGAATCGCGGACGCAGGACGATTCGGCTCGTGTGCCGCTGCGCACCATCGACGAGGTGCTGCTGCGCAACGACTCGTTGATCGTGCGCGGAGCCGTGTACAGCATCGAACGCACCCGCGAATCCGATTTCAGTGTCGCGCTGTTGGGCGGACTCTCGCAACTCAACGGCGACGTCAACGACGGAGCAACCTTTCCCGGTGCAAAACGTCCGTGGCTTTGGACCGTCAATCTGCCCGCCTTCTACCGCTTTGACACCGAGGAGCTGCCGCTTATCGGAGAAACGGATCTGATACTCCGCGGCGGGCTCTCCTTCAACCGTATACAGGGCGACTATCCTGGATACAGCGTGACCAACTGGGTTACGGGAGTCTACGCGGCGTTCGAAACGGACTTCCGCGATTTTGTCGGCATCGGCGGACCGGTGCAGCCCTTTCTCTATGCCGGACCCGCGTACGTGTGGCACTCACCGAACGTGGAAAACGTCAGCCCGCAGCATCGTGTGCGGCGTCAGTATCAGGACGGCACGGGAAGCTCCGCGGTGGCGCTCCTCTTCGGAGGCGGTCTGCGCTGGCAGCTCACGGAGCGTGTGGAGATTCTTGCCGGGTACGAGAAGGTACTGACCTTCACCGATGCGCTCGATCATTTTGTGTCTGGGCTCAACGACAATATCGCGGGCTTGTCGCTGGGTCTGCGTATTTCCTTCGTCTCCGCCCGTGTCGACACGGTGGCCGACATCTACGAATCCTCGTCATATTACCCGCCGCCCACGGTGCCGCAGCGTTGCGACCTGCTCGACCGCCTCGCTGCCGATTGTGCGCCGTGGCGCGCGCGCTCCATGGCGCAGTTCGACCAGAACGCGCGTGCCTCGTACCGCCGCCTCGAGAAGCTCGACAGCGACGGCGACGGACTCAGCGATGCCGATGAACTCCATTTCTACGGGACGAATCCGCGCGAGAGCGACAGCGATCTCGACGGGCTGACGGATCTCGACGAGGTGGTGGGGACCGTGGTGCGCGAAGATCTCGGCGCGGTGGAACTCTGCGGCGCTCCCGGCATGACGTTGCGCCGTCTTCGCGAGGAACTGCAGCGGCCCGCGCGCAAACGTATCGTCATCACCAATCCCGCGTCGCGCGACACCGATCAGGACGGCATCGACGACCGCACCGAACTCTGTTTCACACACACGGATCCCTGCCGCTACGATACCGACGGCGACGGTCTGGGCGATTATCTCGAGAGTTTCAGCACCGTCACCGATCCGTTGCGGGCCGATTCGGATGGCGACGGCCTCGGCGATTGTGAAGAGATGCTCGTGTATGGAACCAATCCGCTGTTGCGCGACACCGACTTCGATGCCATCAGCGACAGCGCCGACGTGCACGGCTCGTCGGTGCGCGACATGCGGCAGTCGGCCGAGGGCTGCCGCGACGGCCTCGTCCTCGAGCGCGGCATCACCTTTGCGAGCGGATCCTGGGAACTGGGCGCCGAGGCTGCGCCGCGGCTCTCGCGGCTCTACGAGTTTCTGCTCCGTACACCCGCCGCGCGGCTCGAGATAACGGGCTTTGCCGATTCCGATCCGCTGCGCGACAGCGACATGCGCGCGCGCGGCAGCAGGGCGGGCGAGCGCAACAAGAATATCGAACTCAGTGAACGCCGGGCCCGCGCCGTTGCGCACTGGCTGACGGCGCGGCGCATCCCGCCGCAGCGTCTGGTGATTACTGCAGGCGGGCCGCTCTCCGGCGAACAGGAGGAAGTGAAGAGGGCGAATAGACGGGTCGAGGTGACGGTGCTCCGCTGCCGCTGAACGCGGCGGCGCCGTGTTGGACCGGGCCGTATCTGCCCGGTATATGCCGCGGGAACAGGGAGGCGAGAATTTGCTCGCGTCCCACACGCGTGTTGAGCCACGCCTCGCGCGCCTGCGCCTCGTCCATGTTTTGAAAGCGTTCGATGTGCTGCACCTGCCAGTCGCTCCCCGCGCTGGTCCATCTGATGCGACCCTGATTGTGTTGACGGACGCTCTGCGCCACATCGGCGCTGCAGCCGATGTGTATGAGTCCTTCGGCGCTTCGTAGAATGTAAACAAACGGCATGGACACTCCCTCGTGTACAAGTGGTGAAATCGTGTGCTTCCCCTTGTACTCGCGAGCCGGGAAAAATGTTCCCGCGGGATGCGGGAAAAATGAACGCGTCCGTCGATCGCAAGGAGTGTAAACCTCTTGCATTCACAAACCTCGGCCTGTGGATACGGTTTTACCCTTCACACTCTTGTGTTTCAAAGGGTATTCGAGTACTTTTCTTCGGGATTCCGTGCTGCTCAGCAGTGTGTTGAACGAACGGGTAACGGAGAGTGTATGAGATCGGGTTTGGTTGTGAAACTGATGTGTGTGCTGCTCACGACACTCGGCATGAGTGTGCGCGCGGGGCTACCGGAGAATCAGGCCATGAACCATACAAATGCGTCGATGAATGTGACGGAGGCCAGGCTTGGGAGCACGCGGCTGCCGGTGTTTACTCTCGAATGTTGGATCCGCGACAGCGCGCGTGTTGTACTTGCCGCGCGCGATCTGCCCGCCGCCAATGGGACGGACTGGAGTCTCGTATACAACTGGTCGAATCAGTGTCTCGAATTTATGACGCAGGAGAATGGCGGCCCCGACATCTACATTTACTCCCCTGCGAATTCGCTCACGCCGTTTACGTGGCAACATATCGCAATCGTCGTCAACGGTCCTGCCGGCCGGATCAAAGGATATATCAACGGCGCGGAAGTGATGAGTGCCTCATTTCCCGCGCGTTCGTTTGATGCCAACGTCGCGCTCTCGTGGGGTGGGTATTCGGGCGGCGGTGGCGCCGGACGGGGTCGGATCGATGAGTGCAGGTATTGGAGCATTGAACGAACGCAGCAGCAGATTGTGAATGCGAAGGATTCATCTCTGCGATACAGCGATCGAAACGGCCTTGTCGGCTACTGGCCCTTTTGCGGGGATTTCACAGATCAGTCGGGAAATGGCAATCACGGAATTCCACGCGGAGCGACGCTCGTGCCGGCGCCTGAACTGACGGGTATCGGATGTTGCATGACCGGGATTGTACCGCCACCCACGATCGGGGTCATCGGCTCGCGCAGTCTCTGCGTGGGGGATAGCGCCGTGCTTGATGCTGGAGGCGGTTATGCGGCGTATCGTTGGTCCACGGGTGACACAACACGCAGGATAACCGTCCGCCGCGCCGGGGTGTATCAGGTAGTGGTGTATGATACCTCTGGCTGCACCGGAGCCGATACAGTCGCGATCTATGAGTTACTGCAACTTGTGCCGCGCATCAATGGGCCGGAGGTTTTCTGTGCTCAACAAACGGTTTGTCTCGAGACTGATACTGTGTACGCGTCGTACAGGTGGTCCACCGGTGACACAACCCGGAGAATCTGTGTCACGCAGGAAGGCCGATACACTGTTGATGTTACCAACGGGAACGGCTGTGCCGGGACGGCGGTCTTTTACCTCAGGCGTCATACAAATCAACTGACGATATCGGGCAACCTCACCCTGTGTCTGGGGGATTCGACACTCCTTGTTGCAAAGGCCGGGTATGCATCATACCGCTGGTCGACCGGGGATACAACCATGGGTATCGTGCGGCGGACAACGGGTATGGTGTCCGTATTCGCACGCACGTCTTATGGGTGTGTCGATACTGCATCGGCCTACATCGTCCGGGCCGGCACCGGTGCACGGATCACTTCCTCGTCGCTTGTCCTCTGTGCGAGTGACAGTGTCACTCTCACCGCCCACCCTGCACCCGCATCCTATCGATGGTCGACAGGAGAAAGCACGCGCGCAATTACCGTCCATGCTCCGGGCTCCTATTCGGTAATCGTCGACGACGGATCGGGCTGCCGCGACTCGGTCGCCGTGCTTGTGACACGTAACACAAAATCCGGACCGCGCCTGGGTGGATCCTATATCCTCTGTGATCGCGGCGTATTCGGTCTTGATGCGGGCTCGGGGTATGCGCACTACCTATGGTCGACCGGGGACACGACTCGCGCCATCCTGGTCAATCGCACCGGTCGGTATTCGCTGCGCGTGATAGATAGCAACGGATGTGTGTACGTGGATTCGTGTACGGTAGTCGCCGGTCAGGCACCAACGCCTGTTATCAGTGGTAGAAGTGTTTTTTGTGCGGGCGATTCGACAATCCTGGATGTTGGTGCGGGATATGTATCGTGTGTGTGGTCGACAGGTGACACAGGCCGCTCGCTGCGCGTGACCAAGTCGGGATTGTATTCAGTGACTGTTCGCAATGCCAATGGTTGCGAAGGCACTGTATCGGTGCTTGTGAAGGTGGGCGGTGCAAACGCCTCGATTCAGGGGCGTGTGTACTTGTGCAACGACACGACTCAGCTCACGGTGTACCCGGCCTTTACGTCGTATCGCTGGTCCACCGGTGATACCTCGCGTGTACTTCGTGTGCATCGGCCCGGCCTCTATTCTGTGCTTGTCACGGATTCACTCGGGTGTTCGGCCACGGTGCAGACACTTGTGCAGGATCTCCCGCGACTTGTCCCCACAGTACAGGGATCCGGGTATCTCTGCGCCGGCGACAGCGCCGACCTTCGTGTACGCGAAGACGCTGATACGTACCTCTGGTCAACCGGTGATACAACTCGCGCGATACGTATCGGTGCGCCCGGCACCTACACCGTGAGAGTGAGCAAGACGGGATATTGCGACGGATTTTCGACAATAGTTGTGAGGTTTGCCGAAAAGCCCGTGCCGAGTATTTCGGGGCGAAAGAGGGTGTGCAGCGGCGACACTACCACGTATGTGACGGTGTCGGCGGGTGGCATTACCCGCCAATGGCGCGTCGTGGGAGGTGTTGTGCTTGGTCCGGCTGCGGATGACAGCGTCATTGTGCATTGGAACTCGCCTGGAGACAGACGCCTTGTGCTGCTTGAAGTGAATGATACAACCGGGTGTCGCGATTCGCTCGAGTTTGGAGTTACTGTAATCGCCGCGCCATCGCCGCGGATCAGTCCCACTGGAGACGTGACACTGTGTGAAGGGGATTCTCTTCTGCTCGATGCGGGAAGCGGACTCGCCGGATACATGTGGTCCGACGGTCGGACCAGCAGTCGTATTGTCGTTCGCGAGAGTGGGGTGTATTCTGTCACTGTTACTGATTCTTCGGGTTGCACGGGAACGAGTGAGTCTGTCCGTGTCCGTGTCACGGCCGCTCCGCATATACATATTCAAGGCCCCGGCAGCGTCTGCCGCAATTCACGCGTGCAGTATGTGGTTCAGACAGGCGATTCCGTCGAAGTCACATGGATCGCGACAGGTGGAACTATCGCTGGACCGACCGATTCCTCCGCAGTTACTGTGGTGCACCCGACGGTGGGCGTGTATAGAATCATAGCGATCGCACGAAAGCAGGGCTGTTCATTTTCGGACACGCTCGATGTTGTTGTTGCGGATGAAGCGCGGGCCGTGATCACCGCTGTTCCATCAACACGTTTCTGCGCGGGTGAGACGGTGCTGCTCGACGCGGGCGCGGGATATGCTGTGTATGAATGGCATGACGGTACGGGCCGTGTGCTCGGGTCCGCACGGACGCTGAGTACACGAAACGCCGGACGGATTTTCCTCCGTGTTGTCAGTCCCGATTCCTGCCGTGCGTCGGCGGACGTTGAACTGACTATGTATCCTGCACCAGTGGTACAGATCGGAGGTACCCCAGGTTTCTGCATTGGTGACAGCACAAAACTCGATGGCGGGCAGGAGTTTGTCTCCTGGCGATGGTCCGATGGCAGCACCGGAAGATTTCTTACCGTCAAGTCTCCCGGCCTCTATTCTGTCACCGTCACGGATTCGAACGGCTGTACAGGGACAGGAGCTGTCATCGTTGTGCGCTATGCAATTCCGTCGGGGGGACAGATCATCATTCGTGGTGACACGTTATTTGCGCCGGCTGCGGCGTCGTATCAATGGTATTACCGGGGTCAAGTTATTCCTGGCGCAACATCGCGTATTCAACGCGCCGTAGGGGAGGGTGTTCACGAAGTGTATTTCAAGGATGGAAATGGTTGCACATCTGTGCGGAGCGCGGACTGGACCGCCGGTGACATTCTCGTGGAAATCCCGGCTCTCGAAGCTGCGCCGGGCGAACGTATCGACATTCCTGTCTTCCTTCGAACGACTCAGCAGCTCTCGTCTTTCGGTGTCACCGGCTATATCGCGGAGATACGATTTGACGCGGGGCTATTGAGGCCCGTTGATGGCAGGTCTGTCCATGCCGTACATGGCACCCAGCGTTATGTGTCGCTGCTACAGAACAATTCAATTTTTGCTATCCCATTGGCCGTCATCCCGTGTACCGCCATGCTGGGCAGCATCGATACGACGGCATTGATCATCGAGAAGTTCGATTTCACTGGACGCGATCTTCGCGTCCGCCGTAGTCATGGCACATTCCGTCTGAAGATTTGCCGCGAAGGCGGCGCACGCCTCTTTGAAGGCGATTCGGCCACGGTGCGAATCGTGCGCGTTGCACCGAATCCGTTTAACGCCAGTACGAGCATCGAGTACGAGGTGATAGAGCGCGGTGCAACGAAATTGTCCGTTATCGATCTGCTCGGCCGACGTGTGGCGACCTTGGTTGACGGACCCGTGGAACCGGGCAGACACCGTGTGGTATTCGATGCGTCGGCTCTCGCATCCGGCTCGTACGCGCTTGTTCTCGAGACACCTGCACACCGGCGTATTCGGCTGATCCAACTGGATAAATAAAACCCGGTGGGCTACACGTGCACCTGCGGGCATCAGCCGGAATCGGAGACGCGGGGCAGGTTCGGTAACACTCCCGTCCGTAGCTTTAATGCGGCAGCGCCGTGCGCTGCGTGCAATCGAACATGTCGCAGCAGGTGTGGCAGACCCGTTTGTGGGAGTGGAACGAGAGCAGAGAGATGTCGGGCGAAAGGAAACCGTCGCCCGGCAATTCCTCGCGCAGCAGATCGGTGCTGAGATATTTCTTGTTGTCGTCAGCGAACACGGTGGCCACCACCGCGGCGCCGCCCAAGGCATTCTGCGCCATGACCGCGGCGATGAAGTTCGCACCCGAGCTGATGCCCACCGCTAGACCGAGCTGCGCGGCGAGCTTCTGTGCCATCAGAATCGCGTCACCGTCGTGTACGCTTATCACGTCGTCAAGCTCGTCGAGTTTGACGATGGATGGAATGAACTCGTCCGATATGCCCTGTATGCGGTGTTTGCCGATCTTGTGACCCGTGGTCAGCGTGGGCGATTCGGCCGGCTGCATCGGATGGATCTTTGCGAGCGGATTCATCGCTTTCAGATATCGGCCCACACCCATGATGGTGCCGCCTGTCCCCACACCCGCCACAAAGGCATCAGGCACAAGTCCGAGGAAATCGAGCTGCGACCAGATCTCCGGTCCTGTTGTGAGTTCATGTGCCGCCACATTTGCCTCGTTCGAGAACTGGCAGGGCAGGAACACGTTGCCGTCGGTCGCGGCCAGTTCCTCGGTCAAGCGGATGCTGCCGAGAAAACCGCCCTGTTCGCGTGTCACCGGCATGATCTTCGCGCCCAGGCTCTGAATCACGTCCACACGCTCGCGGCTCATCCAATCCGGCATGAATATCACGACGGGATGCCCGAGTGCGCGTCCAAGCGCTGCAAACGAAATCCCGGTGTTGCCGCTCGTCGCTTCGGCGATCACCATGCCCGGGACAAGTGATCCGCTGTCGGCCGCCTGCTGAAGGATGTGGTAGGCCATGCGGTCCTTGATGCTCCCCGTCAGGTTCACATGTTCGGCCTTCACGTAAATCGTTCTCTCCTCGCCCTTGTACAGGAAGCCGATGGCGAGAAGCGGCGTGTTGCCGATGATGTGGCGGAGCGTGGAGAAACGTGCAAGTTCCGCGAGTCTTTGCTCGGGCGTGGCGACGAGATTCATGCGGTTTCCGGGTAGGAAATGGGGGGAGGGAAGTCGGCGGCGCTTCGGCCGTTCGAGTGGGACCGAAAATAGAGAACTCGATGACACGAATCAATAATCAACACGGCAGCACGGCCCGGGGGCGGGAATGAAATTCCTGCACATCGGCCTCATTTTCCTGTTTTCCCCCCTGCGGCATGGTGCGAACTTGTGTGCGAGAGAATAGCCATGAAGTACGATACCTAATGACCAGACCACAGATCACCACACGACTCCAAAGGACGGTGGCCGTTGCCGCCGCATTGCTCATTCACGTCCTGCTCTTTGTCCCGAGCAACGTTACCTTCGGCGTGGTGTCGGGACTCTTCCTCCTTATACCCGCGGCCCTCGCGGGATGGTGGTTCGGCATCAGGGGAGGACTGCTTGCCGGTTTTATCGGCGTGGGTATTCACGCCGCGCTGGCCATCTTTGGCGCACACGCGGTGCCGCCCGACGTCCTGCACCTCATACCGGTTTTTGCCCTTCTGCCCACGGCGGGTCTTGCGGCGGGCATGTTCCGCGATGCGCGAGAACAGGCCGACAAAAATAAGGCCTTGCTCGCCCTCGAAGAGGCGGCCTTCGCCGAGGAGCGCGCCTCCTGGCGCCTCACCGAGACAGCGTTGCGCGAAATCGAGCGCGAATACTTCTCGATGATCAGCCATACGCACGACGGTATCGCGGTGCTGAAGGGTGTCGCGATCGACTTCAGCAATCAGGCCTTTCGCGATCTTGTGGGCCATGCGGGCGCGGACGATGTGCGCGGACTTGACCTTCGCGATCTGCTCGCGCCTGCAAGCCGCATCGAACTCGATGCGCATATGTCGAATGTTCCCGACGGCACTGCGCGTATTCCGCGCTTCGAAGCCGAAATCTCGCGCGCCGACGGAAGCTGCGCCGCGATTGAAATCACGATCACACCCTTTGTGTTCCGTGAACAGAGCTGCTATCTCGCCGTGCTGCGCAACATCACTGAACGGCGTTCGGCTGAACTCGCGACCGCGCGGTCGCTATCGCTGCTGCAGGCTACGCTCGATTCCATCAAAGAGGGGATTCTTGCCCTCGACGAACAGGGTCAAATCGCCTCGAGCAACAATCGTTTTGCGGAGATATGGGCGATTCCGCCATCGTTGATCGCAGAGGGCGCCGCACAGGATGTGCGTGATGCGATGGAGGATCGTTGCACCGACGCGCAGGCCTTCCGCGGCAGCATCGACGCGGCCGACCGCGACGCCGGGGCACGCACGCAGGACTACGTGTTCCTGAAAGATGGACGCATCCTCGAACGCCATTCCATGCCGCAGATATTACACGGCGCGCGCACAGGCCGCGTATGGAGCTTCCGCGACATCACAAACGAGTTCCGCGCCGCCGAGGAATTGCGCATCTCCTCCGAATCCATGCGGAAAATCGTCGAGTCCATCGACGACGGAATCCTTGTGCTCGACGCGCGTGATGCCATTCTCGACGTGAGTGGCCGCGCCCTCGCGCTGTTCGGCATCGGCACGCGTGATGTGCTGCTGGGACAGAATCTGATGGACTACGTGCACACGGCCGACCGCGCGCGTATCGGCGTCATGCTTGAAAGCGCCTGGGCCAGCGGCACCACCGAGACCGCCTGCACGTTGCTGCATATCGGTGAATTGCATGGGCTCCATGTGGAATTCTCGGCGACAGTACTCGGCGGGAGCACGGCCGAGGAGGCGACGCTTCTGCTCCGACTCCGCGATCTCCGCGAGACACGCCGCCGCGAGGCGCAATTCCGCGCCGCTGCCCTCCGTGCCGATGCCTACGATCGTATTCTGGCCTGCGGGAAAAGCATCGGACTCGTATGGCGTGACGATGCCGTCCGCACGGTGGAACTTGTCACACGCAACATCTCCCAGTTGGGCTATACCACCGAGGAATTCACGGGAAGCGACGGCGGGTATATCGCCATGGTGCATCCCGACGACGCATCGCTGCTGAAATTCGAACAGACTGACACAAAACATCCGGGCGGAACACACGAATTAGAATATCGCCTCTGCGGCAAGGACGGTGTGTACCGGTGGGTACGAGAGACGTCGTGGATGCGTCCCGCGTCAGAGGGCACAGGCGATTGTATCGAAGGGAGTATCGTGGAAGTGGGGCTTCCGCGCGCACTGGCCGGAGCGCCACGCCAGGCATTTTTGCGGCCGCATACGGATCGCACGCGCTTCAACAGGGAAATGCCCGGCTGACGCGCTTCTGCTTCATGACGATCCGATTTTTCTTCTCACATCTGCACCTTCTTCGACCGATGGTACCGCCGGAAACGGCGGCATCGATCCGCGCACATTTCCGCCGCTCCACGTGGGCGGGTACGTTTCAATACGAAATGTGAGGAAAAGTGAATTGGTCTTGCCGATGTCACTCGATTTTTCTACGTTTCCCGCAGTCAGAACCTCGTTATTTCCTTTTCCACCAGATACGGAGCCATTATGAAATCCGGTATGTACTTGGCGCTGGCCGCAGTCTTGCTTCTTGCGGCCTGCAGCGACGACACACGCCCGACCAGTCCGCTAAGCGCCCCCGCGGGCGGCCAGGGCCCGACCTTTGCGAAATCGGGCAGTGAGTTCGATCTCACCGACCGATATATCGTGGTGTTCAAACAGTCGATCGGCAATCCCGACGCGATGGCCGACGAACTGATCCGGACCCACGGAGGAAAAATCCATCTGCGCTACCGCTACGCCCTGAAGGGTTTCTCCGCGACTCTTCCCGCGCAGGCGCTCGAGGGTATTCGCCGTAATCCGAACGTCGAGTACGTGGAAGCCGACGCCATCATGTCGGTGAACGGCACGCAGACGAGTCCGCCGAGCTGGGGTCTCGACCGTGTGGATCAGAACGCCTTGCCCTTGAATCAGACGTACAACTATCCGAACGACGGTTCGAATGTGGACGTGTACATCATCGACACGGGCATCCGTCCCGACCATCAGGAATTCAGCGGACGTGTGCAGTCGGGCTACGACTTCATCGACAACGATGCCAACACCGCCGACTGCCACGGCCACGGCACACACGTCGCCGGCACAGTGGGCGGCACCACCGTGGGCATTGCGAAGAATGTGAATCTGATCGGTGTGCGTGTACTCGACTGCAACGGCAGCGGACTCAACAGCCAGGTGATTGCCGGCGTCGATTGGGTGACGGCGAATCACAGCGGACCATCGGTAGCGAACATGTCGCTGGGCGGCGGGTATTCCAGCGCGCTCAACACTGCGGTTGCGAATTCGATTTCCTCGGGTGTGGTGTACGCGGTGGCCGCGGGCAACAGCAACGCCGTGGCCTGCAACTATTCGCCCGCGAGTGTTGCATCGGCGATCACGGTTGGCGCGACTACGAGCAGCGACGCGCGTTCCTCGTTCTCGAATTACGGCAGTTGTGTCGATATCTTCGCGCCCGGCTCCAGCATCTATTCGTCCACCATGACGGGCACCAACACCTACGCCTCGTGGAACGGCACCTCGATGGCTACGCCGCATGTGGCCGGTGTGGCGGCGTTGTATCTCAGCGCCAATCCCAGCGCCACGGTCACGCAGGTTGTGAGCGCCATCGTGAACGGCGCGACAAACGGCGTGCTCACGGGCATCGGCACCGGCTCGCCGAACAAACTTCTGTACAATCAGATCACCGGCACGCCGCCTCCCCCCGCGGCTCCTGCGGCACCGAGCAATCTCACCGCCACGGCCGCGTCGGCAACGGCGATCAATCTGCAGTGGACCGACAATTCCACCGATGAGGACCGCTTCTACATCGAGCGTTCCACGACCAGCGCGACCACAGGTTTCTCGGCTCTAACAGATGTAGCGGCGAACACCACGTCGTATTCGAACACCGGTCTCGCGCAGGGCACGACGTTCTGGTATCGCGTGCGCGCGGGAAATGCCAACGGCTACTCGTCGTGGACCACCGTCGCGTCGGCCACCACAAAGCGTGAAGTGCACGAGCAGGATCTGTCGATCTCGGCCCGGCGTCAGAACGGCGGTTGGTATGGCGATCTCACCGTGACCGTGCACAACGCGTCGAATCAGCCGCAGTCGGGTGTCACCGTCTCCGTCTCGTGGAGCGGTGGTGCAAACGGCAGCCGCAGCGCAACCACCAACAGCGCGGGCCAGTGTGTGATCAGCACCAACAAGCTGAAGAACACCGTGGGCAGCATCACCATGTCTGTCACGAATCTCAGCGGCAGCGGCTTCATCTACCTCAGCTCCGCCAACACGCACAATCCGCCGCAGCTTTCGGTGAACCGGCCCTGATGCGGAGGATGCTGGTAGATAGGTAGGTGGTAGATGGTAGATAGGTAGAAAGTAGAAAGTAGAAAGTAGAAAGTCGTAGACCTCTCCTGCTGTCAAAAACCCTCCCCCGCGCGGTGTGTTGCACCGGCGGGGGAGGTTGTATTTATGGTAATAAATCTCTGCCGGGTTGGCACACGCACCATCACAAGAGAAACTCACTCGCTGAAATTTGCATTTCTCCGATCCATGCCGTATACTTGTAATCTGATCGCGGGGTGGAGCAATTGGTAGCTCGTCGGGCTCATAACCCGAAGGTTCTAGGTTCAAGTCCTAGCCCCGCTACAAGAAAAGACCCCTGGCATCCCCAGGGGTCTTTGCATCGTGCACCGGAAGGGGCTGATACTGTACGCTTGAAGGTCATGTACATAACTTACGTGTTGATCAGCGATGAAGGATTCCACTACACGGGATCTACCGAGGATCTCGAACTTCGGCTCCAACGCCATCGTGAACACACGACGCATTTCACGAAGAAGGGCACGAACTGGCGTGTGATCTATACCGTTGCATCTCTCGCATGAACGGCGTATGATGCCTCAACCAGTGGCACGCATACGCGATTCAACGATGACGCCGAAGTATGGTACTCGCCCGAATAATGACGCTCATGCACCGAACGAACGTCCCTATCATTGCCTTTCTTCTCGTGCTCTGTGCAGGGTGCCAGGACGAGAGTCCGACCGCTCCTTGCGAATGCGCTTCAGTGGACATCGGCTTGCAGTACCTGGAAGTGGGAGATTTTTCCGAAGGGCTCGCCGTTATACGGAAGCTGGACGGCAACTACGGCGTGATCGACACGACTGGAACGCTGCTCTACACAACGCCGTACACGTTCTATCTCTGGTCAGGACGTTACACGGGCGGTGACTGCTTTCATCACGGGGTTGTTGTGTGTCACACCGGATCGCTCGATGCGAGTGCCCAGGTACTGTACGGCATCATGGACAAGGATGGCAAAACAGTGCTGGCGCCCTCTTTCCATTATATCGGAGGATTCAGTGAAGGTGTGGCTGTCGCGAAGCCGAGCAAGAGCGGCAAATATGGTTTCATCGACGTCGCGGGGAACTGGATCGTTCAGCCGCGATTTTCCTCGGCGTGGGACTTCTCGGAGAACCTCGCGTGCGTCGCCGATGACAGCGCCAGAATCGGCTACATCGATAGAAACGGATCGTTGATCATCCCGACGATCTACAAGGAGGGTGGATCGTTCTCAGAAGGTCTAGCTCCAGTGCGTTCCTTCGACGGCACCTGGAAGTACATCGATGCTGCAGGGAGGACAGTGCTTAACATGGACAGTCTCGGCACGCGGGGCACATGCAGGCAGTTCTCCGAAGGCCTGGCCGCGGTTTGCCGCTTCGGTTCGACGTGGCCGTGTTTTATCGACAGGAACGGACGCACTGTCATTTCGGATATCGCACCGTACGTTGGTGATTTCCACGACGGGATTGCAGCAAAACATTGGGCCGGTGTTGAAAGCGTGGGCTATATTAATCGAAGTGGAACAGCACTGTTCGGGTTCGACTCCGGGCGTGATTTCGTCAATGGGTACGCGTCGGTCGGAATGATGTGCGTTTGCGACGGTTCATGGATAAATCGCGGTATTATTGACCGGACAGGGAACATCGTGGTACCGATGAAGTACTACAGTGTTGGAAGCTATTCTGGTGGATTTCTCGCGATCCATACCGGTCATCGTGCCGGACATATCAATCTTCAGGGAGTCATTCTCGGTACACATCCCTGAAGCCTGAAATCGGGGGCACGCCGTCTCTCCGAAGCGAACAGCCGTACTCCCGAATCTGGGCTCGTCACGCAGGATATCTACTGTTTTTCAGAAGCACCTCCGCTCACGACGATTTACCCCTTGCGTCCCTCTCTGAAATTCTTGCGTGTTTGATATAAACGTTCGGTGAATCCTCCTTCGGTGGTAAACGCTTGTGCCTGAGCCGCAATCTGACGATCCAACAGCGAACAGGCCACTGCAAGAAGTGTCAGTGCGGCATTGGCGGCTATTTCCGGCATGGGCGCAACTGTAACGGGCTCAGGCCTGGTGGACTTGCTGGACGAGATGGAGGATGATCCCGATGAACGGGGGTCTGCACCATCTATCATCATCTCCGAAGGAGTGCATGCCTGCTCTTCGGCTCGTCCATGTTGTCCATTGTGTCCATGCGAGTACAACGACACATCACGCTGCCTCTCATAGAGTTGTTTGGCCCACCGAGCAACATCGTCAGCGCTTTGAGGACGCGCGGCAATCAGTGAAGCTCGTCGTTGATCGTTCCGACCCCACTGTGCGAGCCGCCTCTGACGAAGGAAATCCTCATAATCTCGGCGCAGCTCCTCGAGACTTGCGCGTGCAACGCTTGTGAGCTTCATCTCCATCTTTTTCGATGTGCCGCTCACCTGACTTCCTTCGGCAATGTTTTGCGTACCGGACCTTGCTGCCTGCACCATTTGATCGTGTGTTCTGCTGCGGGTGTTGATGTATCTGTCACAGAAGCGGACAGTGAGATCGTACACCAATTGCGCGAGCTGAAAACTTTTCAGCTTCCGATAGCCGCCGTGTAAGGGAATGAGGGATTCATCCATGGTGGAAACCCATCGTATGAAATATGTGTCATCATGACGAACCGCTCCAATCGGTTCGTAGCGACAATGTACCACTCTGGAAAATTATATACGAGTGATCGGTGCCTGGTACGCAGCGTTCAATGAACAACATAGCCCGACCGCGCTCTTTCAAATGGAGGAAGCAGTGGGCGCATAATAAAAAAGCGCCCCGGAGGGCGCTGTAAAACAGGTACCGCGATACACGTGCAGCGGATCAGAGACCTTTAAACCGTCTCCAGCGCAGAAGCTGCTCGCGTGTAAGCAGATTCATGATGGCCTGGTTCGCGCGTGTTTCAAGCTGCGCAAGGGCGCGGCGCAACGCCACAGGATCGTTCTGCAGACGGCGCATGAGCTGCGCCTGCGTCTCGTACTTCTTCTTCAGAATGTCGGCGATGGCAAGCTGCTGACGCGGCGTGAGCGACAGGAGGCGTGTAAGCTGCTGGACCTCGAGGCGCACGCGCTGATCGATTCTTTCATCGGTCACGGCCACATCGGCGCCGCTCGACGTCTGATCGGTCGAGATCATAAATTCGGGTGCGGGCGACTGCGAGGCGGCCGGATCGACCGGCGCTTCGGTGTTGCACGCGCTGAACAGGAGGGCGACGAAAAACAGCATTACAACGTGCTTCATGCGGGTCCTCTTCGAAATGAAACGTGAATGGGGGGCGTGTGTCGACACACGTGCCATGGATCTTGATGTAATATATACAGAAGTAAGATTAAGACAAATAATGGAGAAAATATTTATTTGTCCCCGTCACATACCGGATTCACTTTGAAGAACCGCGCAGTGCTCGATGTGCGGACTTCAAGATTCAGCGGACCCAACAAAACGCAGCGTGACCTTCACAACTTCCGGAGTGTTTCCGATACGCATGGGTGGTCCCCAGAAACCCGCGCCGCTCGACACGTACACGTGTGTGCGACCAAGGAGGCGGTAGCCCCACGATACCTCGAAGATTTTTTGTGTGATCCAATGGAAAGGCCAGAGCTGCCCGTGATGCGTGTGCCCGGATAGTTGGAGATCCACACCCGCCTCCACCGCCTCACTCAGTCGGAAGGGCTGGTGATCCATCAGCACAAGCGGCAGTGTGTGATCGACATCGCGGAGCAACTCCACGAGGGACGCGCGGCCGCGCCCCGCGAACTGGCGAACACTGCGGTCTTCGCGACCCGCGAGAGTGAACAGGCCGCCCGGCAGCACGCACGAGTCGCGCAACACGGTGATCCCGTGTTCCTCGAGATACGCAACGGAGGCGTCGGCCCCTCCGATGAATTCGTGATTACCCGTCACCGCGTACACACCGTGACGCGCGCGGATCGTGCGCAGCATTTCGCCGAGATTGTTCTCGACCACCGGACGCAGATCCTCGTCGATCACATCGCCCGGCAAAAGCACGCAGTCGGCCTCGATGCCGTTGATACACTCCACGATTCTCGCAGGACGCCTGTGACTGATCACCGTTCCCAGATGGATATCACTCGCCACTGCGAACACGATCGAAGGTAGTGACGACTTCTTCTGCACGTCAAGCGTCAGGGTTGTGATATGCGGACTGCGCGCGTTCCACCAACCATACACAACGAGACCTGCGGCCAGCACATGTATCACGAGAAACAGCGACAGGGGTGTTATCGTTGAACGCAGAAATTCCGGCGGCTGAAGAGAGGCAAGATCCATCACCAGGCCGATCACATCGACACACAGCCACAGGAGAAGGAGATAGATCATCGCGCCGAGCCACAGCGATCCGATATGAACAAGGACACTCGTCAGTCGTCCGTACATGACACGTTCGAGCACACGTCCCGCGAGGTACGCCCATGCGCAAACGGTAAAGATCACTGTGTACCACGTACGCGCCTGTGGATAGTCTGCAAACGCCGCCGCGCCCTTCGTGTACAGATACCACTGCAGGGCGGCGAAGATCAGAATCACTATGCCGAAGAATATCAGGAATTGTTTTTTCATGGACTACACGCCGCGGTACAAGCCGCCGTCCACCAGCAGTGTTGAGCCCGTGATATACGCGGCCTGATCCGACGCGAGGAAGGCGGCTGTTGCGCCGACTTCGGACGGGCGTCCCAGCCTCCGCATGGGTGTCACAGCGTACAGGGCGGCGCGCTCCTGCTCGGGCGTGCTGCCGTTACGTGCAGCACGGTCTTCGAGCAGATGAGCCAGACGCGCAGTATCCACATAACCCGGCGCAATGTTGTTCACTGTGATTCCCTCGGCGGCCACCTCGTCGGCGAGCGTCTTGGCCATGCCCGTTACGGCGGCGCGGTACGCGTTCGACAACAGCAGGCGCGCTACGGGCTGCCGTACGCTGATCGATGTGATGTTGATGATGCGTCCGAACCGCTGCGCGCGCATGGAAGGCAGCACGCCGCGTATCAAGCGGACGGCGCTCATGAGCGTGCGGTTCCACGCGCGCTCCCAGCTCTCGTCGTCGTGCTCCTCGAAGGAGCCGGGCGCGGGTCCGCCGTTGTTGGTCACGAGCACATCGACGCGGCCCCACATCGACAGCGCCGCGGCCGTAGTATGGGCCACCCCCTCGGGCGTGTCGAGATCTGCGACGATATATTCCGCATCCGTACCATGGGTGGCGCGTAATGCGGCGACGAGATCGGCAAGTACTTCGGCTCTGCGAGCGCACAGGATGAGACGCGCGCCTTCCGCCGCGAGCGATTCCGCAACTGCGCGGCCGAGTCCGTCGCTGGCTCCCGCGATCAGCGCGATTTTTCCGCTGAGACCCAAATTCATACCTTTGTGCTCCTGTGTGAATGTTTTATCCACGCCCGTTGTTTTGATGAGAGGCGCGCGGCGAAATCTAGACAACAAGACGTTTCCGAGAAACACGAATCATGGCCATACTTCCGATTTATACCTACGATGCGCGTGTACTGCGCGAGGAAACCCGCGACGTCGAACGTCCGGACGAAGAGATACAACGCCTGATCAGCGACATGTTCGAGACGATGCGCGCGGCGCGCGGTATCGGACTCGCCGCGAACCAGGTGGGGAGGGGGCATTCGATTTTTGTGATCGATCTCGGCAATCCCTACGAGGACGAGGAGGGAGAGGATGAACAGAACGAGGAGGCGGAGGACGGACCTCTGCTCCCCGGCACGCCGTTTGTCTTCATCAATCCCGAGATAAAAGGATTTGCGGGTGACGACATCGCCTTCGAGGAAGGATGCTTGAGCGTGCCCAATCTGCGCGACGAAGTGATCCGGCCTGAAAGCCTCCTCATTCATTATCGAAACGAGAATTTCGAGGAGATGGAACTCGAAGCAGGCGGCCTGCTGGCGCGTGTCATTCAACACGAATACGATCACCTCCAGGGCATATTTTTTACCGACCGCTTGCGCGGACTCCGCAAGCGCCTCGTTATCCCCGCGCTGCGTAAAATCAAGCGCGGTGATGTCGAGGCCGACTATCCCCTGGCATCCCTGCGCGTGCAGGATATCATCGAATGACCTTCAAAGCGCAGGAGTCATCGAAGACCATCTCCGCCATCGCCCAAGATTTCGAGTCGAATCTGGACTTGAATCCGACAGAGGAAATACAAAAGGCGAGTTCCCCCTCTTTTCAAGAGGGGGCAGGGGGAGTTCCGGCGCTCCGCCTCATCTTCATGGGCACCCCCGACTTTGCGGTGCCCTCGTTGAAAGCCCTCCTGGCCTCGCGGCATACGATAGCCGCTGTGGTGACTGCGCCCGACGAGGCGCGCGGACGCGGCCAGAAAGTGACTCCTACTCCTGTCAAGGTTGTGGCCGAAGCTGCGGGGTTGCCCGTGCTTCAACCAGAATCACTCAAGGATCCCACGTTTGCCACGGCGCTGAGTTCGATTCCGCACGACGTGATTGTTGTTGTCGCCTTCCGCATACTGCCCCCATCGGTCTACACGCTCGCACCACTCGGCGCCTTCAATCTCCACGCATCACTTCTGCCCCTATACCGCGGCGCAGCTCCCATCAATTGGGCTCTGATGAATGGCGAGAGCGAGACGGGAGTGACCACGTTTTTCCTTCAGGAGAAAGTGGATACGGGCGCCATTCTGCGCCAGAGCAGAATCCCGATCGGACCCGATACCAACGCGGGACAATTGCATGACGCGCTGGCGATACTCGGCGCCTCCGAAGTTGTTGAAACCGTGGAGATGATCGCGCGTGGCGACGCACGAGCCCTCCCGCAAAGCGATACGCTCGCGACGCCGGCGCCAAAGATATTCCGCGACACCTGCCGCATCGATTGGGCGCGTGATGCCGCGTCCGTACACAATCATGTGCGGGGACTGAGCCCCTATCCCGCGGCGTGGACCACGCTCAACGGTGAAACCATCAAAGTGTATCAGACCCGCATTGATGCGGCACAGCGTGCGGAACCCGGCTGTGTCACGGCGGACAAGCATCACATTTACGTGTCCTGCGCCGATCGTGATCTCGAGATCCTCGCACTGAAGCAGGAAGGCCGCAAGCTGCTCGAGGCCGACGTCTTCCTGCGCGGCTTCAGCTTCGAGGAAGGCGCGCGCTTCCAGTGAGCGCGCAGCCGGTTATCATAGCGCATCGCGGATACGCGGCGCGCGCACCCGAAAACACGCTCAGTGCCTTTCGCCTCGCGTGCGCCCATCATGCTGCGTGGATAGAACTCGACGTGCAAGCCACACGCGACGGCGTGCCGGTAGTCCTGCACGATACATCCCTGGCGCGCACCACGGCACTCAAGGCGCGTCTTACCGCGGTGGATTACGCCACGGTGCGCACACTCGATGCGGGGTCCTGGTTTTCGCAGGAATACTGCGGGGAGCATGTTCCGCGGCTCGAGGACGTCTTGTCAACCGTTCCTCGCGAGGTGACACTCGATATCGAGATCAAACCATCCGCGGGACGCGGCTCGACCGGTAGGCGGCTCTGCAGAGACGTGCTCGACCTGATCGATACCCACGATCGGATTGGAAGCGCCATCATCACGTCGTTTTCCCTGCCAGTGCTCGAGACCATCCGCGCCCATCACATGCGTGTCCGTCTTGGTCTTCTCGGGCACCGCTCCGTCTTTCGTCCATCACTGATATCGCAGTTGCAGGACGTGCAAGCGACGTTCTATTTTCAGAATGTCCTCACCATGTCGCGCCGGCTCGCAGGTCGACTCGCCGAACATGGCATTGGCAGCGGCGTGTTTACGGCCAATTCGATCCGCGCCTTCGCCCATGCACGGTCATGCGCTGTCGATTACGTCATCACCGACCGACTGGAAGAGGCGCATGCTTTTTTCGAAATATGACCGCTCGTCGGTAGATGGTAGATGGTAGTTGGTAGTTGGTAGACGGTAGTTGGTAGACGGTAGATCGATCTCCAAAGGTCGTGTAAGGAGACAGGATACAGGAGACAGGAGTCATGGATCGTCTCCTGTCTCCTGCCTCCTTACACCGAACAAGGTAGATCCCACATGTCTTATCCTACCATCTACCAACTACCAACTACTATCTACCCATCTACAGCCGCATCACCCCTGCAACAATTTCCGCAACACGCATGGAGGCCGACCCCGAGCCCATAGCCTGACGCACGAGCAGAAGGCGTTCGCGTGTGCAGGCATGAAGGGAAGCGTCTTCAAAAAACGGAGTCACCTGCGTCTCCAACGCTTCGGCGGTGACGTCGTTCTGCAGCAGTTCCGTCGCCACGGTTTCTCCGGCAAGGATGTTCGCCATGCCGATGGTGGACACGTTGATAAGCCGCCTGCCGATTTCGTAATTGAGTCGGCTAGTCTTGTACACGATCACCATCGGCGTGCCGTAGTACGCTGTTTCGACAGTGGCAGTGCCCGACGTGACGATGGCCGCGTGTGCGTGCTGCATCAACTGATGTGTTCGTCCGCGCAGCACGTGTATGCCGGGGTAGCGCGCAAGATGGGGCGCGTAGTACTCGTCCGGCAGATGTGCCGCGCCCACGGCCACACAACATCCCGTGCGTGCCGCGATGCGCGCCCCGGCCTCGGCCATGGGAGGAAGCAGGCGCTCGAGTTCCTGCACGCGTGATCCTGGAAGCAAGGCCAGCACCGGGGCGTCAGGCAGACCTGTCTCGCGTAGAAATTCTGCCCGGTCTATTGAAGGCAATATTTCGAGGAGAGGATGGCCGACAAAAGTGACGGGTATACCGAGCCGTTCGTATATCGATGTCTCGAAGGGAAACACAACCGCCATGTGATCCACGGTCCCGCGCATTTTTCGCGCGCGGTCCTTGCCCCAGGCCCACACCTGCGGACTGATGTAATACACGACCGGCACCCCCGCGGCGCGCGCCTTTTTTGCGAAGCGCAGATTAAATCCCGGATAGTCGATCGGTATCAGCGCCGCGGGCGCGCGCGCTGCAAGCGCCTCGCTGCAACGGCGGAACATCGCGCGTATCGTCCCGATGTTTTTTGCAACCTCGATGAAGCCCATGATCGAGGTCTCGCGAATGTGAAAAATCGCCTCGAAGCCCTCCGCAATCATGCGGTCGCCGCCGATTCCGAAAAACGTGCTGCCGGGGAATCGCGCCTTCAGCGCGCCTATCACCTTCGCCCCGTATTGATCGCCCGACGCCTCGCCGGCGAGCAGCATGAAGGCGTGTGCCATGTTTACCGGATCAGCCAGAGCACAAACACGATGGCACTGGCAAGCACAAATGCCTGTATCGTGCGCTGCTCGGAATGCCAGCCCGCCTTCCAGTCGATCGTGATCACAACCGGGGGGGTGTAGCGCGTGAGGCGGAAAAAGAAGCGCGGCACGGCGCGTACGTAGGCCTCGTATTCCGCGCCGAACTGTCTGCGCAAAAATGCCTCCTCGTCGCGTACGATCAGCGAGTACTGGAACACGAACCAGCACAGCGCGCCGAGCTGCAGCCAGGGAAACAGGGCGTACGACATGACCCCGATGCCCGTGTATATGAGCATGTTGCCGATGTACAGCGGATTGCGCGTGTGCGAAAAAGGGCCGGAGGTGACAAGACGGCTCGCCCCGACACCGCTGCCCGTGACGCGGGTTTCGCTGCCGGCGTACATGACACCCCATGCCCGCAGGCATTCACCCGCACAGGCCACCAGAAAACCTGCGATAAGACTCGCGGGCGTGGGCGTCGCAAAAACGATCATCACGATGACCCAGGGGATTGGGGCGTAGCTGCGGTATTTGAAAAGGAATTGTCCGAGTGTCATGCGTATGCCTGAAAAAGAAACAAACTAACACGATCGGGCCGCTTTGCCAACCGCCGGAGGCGGCGACGGACCAAAGAAGGCAAATGTAGCCCGGGTTGTGTATATTAGCAGATTGTCATTGAATCCGCGACGAACTCCGCGGGACGGTCACCTTCCCATCACGCTGGCATAACCCCTTGGAAAAAAAGACAGAACAAACGCTGAAACGCGGGCGGCTGTTGTATGAAGGCCAATGGAAACGCGTCTTCGAGACGAACAAGCCCGACCAGGTGCTCCTCGAATTCAAATCGGAGTTTCCGCAGCGTGACCGCACCGGTGCCCGAAACGTCAAGGGCAAACCCCGACTCGCTTCGCAGATGGCCGAGCACATCTTTGCGTATCTGCAGAGTTTCCGTATTCCGCATCATTTTATCGCACGGCACGACGAGTCGATGCTTCTCGTCCGCCGCCTCGAAATGATTCCAGTGGCTATTGTTGTGCGAAACATCGCGGCGGGATCACTCTGCGAAAAATACGGCATCTCGGAATCGCGTGAACTCGAATTTCCGATCGTCGAGCTGATGTATCGGAACCGCCTCCTCGACTATCCGATGGTGAACGAGTCGCACGTGCTGGCCTTCGGTGTCTCGACGCCGGAGGAGATCCGCACCATGGTCCGCATCGCC
The DNA here is from genome assembly GCA_016218045.1 of Ignavibacteriota bacterium. Lineage (NCBI taxonomy): Bacteria > Pseudomonadati > Ignavibacteriota > Ignavibacteriota bacterium. The sequence goes on along the minus strand of JACRFB010000004.1, from coordinate 42,767 downwards.
ACAAAAACGAATGCCGTCCTGCGCTCGTTCATGGAGCGCCGCCGCATGCGCCTGGCAGATCTTTGGCTCGAATTCGGGCGCGGGAACAAGGACGTTTACCTCGCCGACGCCATCACCCCCGATACGATGCGTATACTTGACAGCGAAACAGGCGACCTCTACGACGGCTCGATCTTTCGCCTCGGCATCGGGGAATTCACCGAGCAATACGTGTCGCTGTACAAACGATTGACCACCTGACGGAGCATCATGGGACTCACCAAATACGGCCTCGATGTCGCGATACCCATTCTTGTGGTGTCGCTGCTCATCATCATCGGCGCCTTCTTTATCTCCAATCTGCCGCTCAAAATCATCTTCCTGGCGCTGGGCGCCTTTGTCTTTCTCTTCACGGCCAATTTTTTCCGCGATCCCGAGCGGACGACTCCCGCGATGGACGACGGTGTCATTTCGCCCGCCGACGGGAAAGTAGTGAGCATCTCCGAAGTTGATGAACCCGCGTTCATCGGGGGCAAGGCCAAACAGGTCTGCATTTTTATGTCGCCGCTGAATGTGCACGTGAACCGTTTCCCGGTGTCGGGCACCGTCGAGTATTTCCGTCATATCGAGGGCAAGTACATGGTGGCCTTCGAGGACAAATCGTCGGAAGTGAACGAGCGCACGCTGATAGGCATCAATACCGGCCGTGAAAAAATCCTCTTCAAACAGATCGCCGGCTTCGTCGCGCGCCGCATCGTGTGTCCGCTTCGAGTGGGCGACACGGCTGTTGTCGGCCGCCGCTTCGGCATGATAAAGTTCGGCTCGCGTGTCGACGTGCTGATGCCGCCCGATGCTGAGGTGCTTGTGTCGCTCGAACAACACGTGACCGCCGGCGAAACCGTGCTCGCGCGGCTTCGCAGGCCCACACCCTGAGCCCGCGAATCCTTTTACCCACTTCCATCGCAACCCCGTGAGAATCCGCCTCAGCAGATCGATCATCCCGAACCTGTTCACGGTGCTGAACATTTTCTTCGGGTTCCTCTGCATCATCAATGCGATGGAGGGACGTTTCCTGCTTGCGGGCATCTACATCTTCTGCTCGGCGATCTGTGACACGCTCGACGGCTTTATGGCGCGTCTGACGCGCTCGGCCAGCGAATTCGGCGTGGAACTCGACTCGCTCGCCGATGTGGTGAGCTTCGGCGCCGCGCCCTCGGTGCTCCTGCACGCGCTGTTTCTGCACGCGTACGGTCCGCTCGGCATGCTTGTCGCCTCGTCACAACTGGTGTTCGGAGCGCTGCGTCTCGCGCGTTTCAACGTGCAGCTTGTGGGATTCAGCAAGGACTATTTTGTCGGCGTGCCCATACCACTGTCGGCGCTCACACTTGTGTCCTACATCATCTGGTTCGGGCCCGAGGCCATCATCGCCGACACGATGTTGCAGCACATATTCATCGGTGTTGTCATTTCTTGCGGACTGCTCATGGTCAGCACCATCCGCTATCCCGTGCTGCCCAAACCCTCGCTGCGATATTTCCGCGAGAAGCCGTTCTCGATCGTTGTGGTGCTCGGCGGACTGACCGTGCTCATCGTCACGCAAGGCCGGGGCCTTCTGTTCATTTTCGGCGGTGTCGTGCTGTCGGGTGTGCTGCTCGCGCTGTGGCGCTTGCTGCGGCGGCCCCGGGTCAGAAGACTCGAACCGCACGACGAGGCCGATTCCAGCGATCCATTTCCCATCGATTCATAATCACGAGACGCGATATGCGATTCAAGACCGTGGTCACCGTCACACTTCGTCCCACCATCCTCGATCCCGAAGGCAAGGCCATCGAGCACGCGCTCGGCGCGCTGGCCATCGGCGCGTTCTCCGGCGTGCGTGTGGGCAAACGCATCGAGATGTTTGTGGACGCGACCGATGCGGACGCGGCCCGGACCGCTGCGGATGAAGCCGCATCGCGCCTTCTCGCCAACACGGTGATGGAGGACTATACGGTCGATATCGTCGAGACGGGAGCCTGACATGGGTGCTGCACGATTCGGTGTCGTCGTGTTCCCCGGCTCGAACTGCGACCACGACGCGTACCATGCCGTGAAACATGTGCTCGGGCAGGACGCGCGGTTTTTGTGGCACAAGGAGTCGGACCTCGGCGACCTCGACGCGGTCATACTACCGGGCGGCTTCTCCTACGGCGATTATCTGCGCTGCGGCGCCATCGCGCGTTTCTCGCCGATCATGCGCGAGGTGGTCGACTTCGCAAAAAGGGGCGGGCGTGTGCTCGGCATCTGCAACGGCTTCCAGATCTTGTGCGAATCGGGTCTGCTTCCCGGCGCGTTGCTGCGGAACGATTCACTCTCGTTTGTGTGCCGCACCGTGCATCTGCGTGTCGAGAATGCACAAACCGACTTCACCAACGCCTTCACCGAAGGCGCGGTACTGCGCATTCCCGTTGCGCACGGGGAGGGAAATTATTATACTGATTCGTCGACCCTCGCCGCGCTCGAAGACAGCGGCCGCGTCGTGTTCCGCTACTGCGACGCGCAGAGCGACACGACGTCCGGCGCGAATCCGAACGGCTCGCTGCACAACATCGCGGGCATCGTCAACGCGGGCGGCAATGTCCTCGGCATGATGCCGCACCCCGAACGCAGCATGGAACACCTGCTCGGATCTGCGGACGGCATCGGCGTCTTCCAATCTCTTGTTACATCAATCGGCGTGGAGACACCCATGCTGCCTCAGGAGTAAACAATGTTCGGCAATATCGGCACCGGCGAAATCATCATTCTCCTCGTGATCATCCTGGTCTTTTTCGGCGCGAAGAAGATCCCGGAACTCGCGCAGGGACTCGGCAAGGGCCTGCGCGAATTCCGCAAGGCGACCAAGGATATTCAGGAAGACATCACGGTCGACGACAAGCGGCTCGACGAGAAGAAGTAAGTCCGCTCCCGCGCGGCTCCCCGGTGAGGCGGAGTCTGCGGATTCGTCAGTATGAACACGTACACCATCGACAGGGAGCGCCTGCTCTCGGGCGGCACCACCTGCGCGCAGCTTTACGCCGAAAGCACAGCCCGCGCCGAAGCTCTGTCACACCTGCACGCGTACCTCGAACAGTATGAGGACAGCGCGGTGCATGCATCGAAAGCCGACGCTTCCTTCGTTTCCTCAAATGCGGCATCGTTGGAAGGAATGCTCGTTGCGGTAAAAGACAACATCAGCGTGCAAGGGAAACGGCTCGGCTGTGCGTCACGGATACTCGAGGGATTCACGGCCCTGTACGATGCAACCGCCATCGCGCGCCTGCGTGCTGCCGGGGCCGTGTTTACAGGGCGGACTAACATGGACGAGTTCGCCATGGGCTCCTCCACCGAAAATTCCGCGTACGGACCGACACACAATCCCCACGATCATTCACGCGTGCCGGGCGGATCCAGTGGTGGTTCGGCCGTCGCAGTCGCGACAGGGATGGCCCATGTCGCGCTCGGGTCGGAGACCGGCGGCTCTGTGCGGCAGCCCGCGGCGTTTACGGGTGTGCTCGGACTCAAACCGACGTACGGACGCGTCTCGCGGCACGGACTTGTCGCCTTTGCCTCGTCCTTGGATCAGATCGGCGTCTTTGCGCGCAGCGCGATGGATGCCGCGCTTGTGCTTGATGCCATCAGCGGACACGATACGCACGACGCCACGACGGCGCAGCGTGCGGCCACGGACGTGGCCCCGTTCCTGGAAACGCGGTATGCCGCGGCCTTGCAGGGCGCGCGCATCGGCATTCCGCGCGAGTGTATGAGCGACGCGCTCGCGCCTTCGATCCGGCGTGCGGTTGAGCGGACCTGCGAAGTATTTCGTTCCGCGGGAGCGGACATTGTGCCGCTATCACTGCCGCGGCTCGAGGACACGATTGCGGTGTACTCCATCATTGCGACTGCCGAGGCCTCCTCGAATCTTGCGCGCTTCGACGGAGCGCGCTATGGTGCGCGTGTGGACGGCGCGCGCTCGGCCGTCGATTCCACCGTGATGTCGCGTGCGGCGGGCTTCGGCGACGAGGTGAAGCGACGCATATTGCTGGGCACATACGCCCTTTCGGCCGGATACTACGAGGCCTATTACCTCAAGGCGCAGCGTGTGCGGCGCCTGCTTCGCGAGGACTTCGATGCCGCATTCAGGGATGTGACGATGCTGCTGACTCCGACCACTCCAAGCACGGCGTTTCGTCTCGGGGAAAAAACGGGCGATCCGCTCGCCATGTACCTGTCGGATCTGTTCACGGCGTCGGTGAACCTCGCCGGGCTTCCGGCGCTCAGTGTCCCTGCAGGCCGCGACGATGCGGGGCTGCCTATCGGTGTGCAGTGTATCGCGCCGGCCTTCGGCGAAGAGATTCTGCTGCTGGTAGCGCGGCTCTGCGAGGAAGCGGGACTCGACGCCTGATGTACATGAGCGGGAGAGCGGGGGAGCCGCGTGAACGGTTACCAGTACGTGGTGCGGACGGAGATGTCGCCGGTGCAACGGATCTGGCACGCCATACGTTCGCCGTCGTCGAAGGAACGCTCGCGCATGAAGCGACGCTCGGTGTCGTTCGGGGCGGTCACATTGTCGGCACCCGCAACGATACGCAGACGGCATTTATCGCAGACACCGTCGCCATCACAGGACGATGCGATCGGATACCCGTGTCGCCTGATCGTGTGGAAGACCGTTTCGTCTTCGTGTGCGAGAAGTCTGACGTTGAAAGGGAGCAGGGTGATGGTGTGCATGTCGCCGATCCGGATCTGTCGACGCTGGCGGGAGGGGACACAGCGCATCGACAACTTGCAGATACACGCTCAGACAAACAATCCGCAACGCGGGAATACCATCGGCTGCGTATCTACTGCGATTTCGACGGCACCATCGTACGCGAGGATGTGGGCGACAGATTTTTTTCGACGTTTTCCGGACCCGAGATGTGGAATGACAACGCGTCGTTCATGGCGGGCGACATCACCATCGATGAAGTGTTTACGCGGTACACGGACAGGATGCGTGGTATAACTCCCGAGCATGTCGATACGTGGAGTGCGCAGTTTACCGTCGAACCCGGTTTTGTTGATTTTGTTCACTGGTGTGCCGCGCAGGAATATCCGCTGAGCATTGTCAGTGACGGACTCGATGCTTACATCCTGCCGATCCTGCTCGCCGCGTCGGTTGATGTGCCCGTGTACGCGAACCGGCTCGTGTATCGCGAGGGCGGACGCTGCATCGTGCGGCGGCCCTGGGCCGACGAGTTCTGCGCGCGCTGCGGCACGTGCAAGCGCAATCGAATGCTCACGCTGACCCCCGACGACGATATTATCGTGCTCATCGGTGACGGCTTTTCTGATTTCTGTGCGGCGCAGTATGCCGACATCGTCTTCGCAAGGGACGCACTCGAAACGTATTGCCAACGCGAGAACATCTCATTCCGCCGCTTCTCCTCTTTCGACAACATCCGCGCGCAGCTCACTGCGTTGGCAGATAGGAAGCGCATCCGCAAACCGCGGCGCGCCGCGCTTGCACGCGCGGATGTATGGGCGGGGGAATGAGCATACACCCAACATCGCGGCAGGAGATGCGTGCACAGATCCGCATACACGGGCACAGAGACACCGACGACATCGAAACATCGACCACTCCATGAATCCTCTCGACACGACAGATCTTCCCGCGCGTGACCCGCTTCTCGCGCCGGTGCAGATACTCAAACACACGATCTTTTTTGTGGTCACGTTTTTCACGACGATGATAGCGGGCATGTTATGGCGCAATGAAACGGATCTCGTCAACATCGAACTCGGCCTCACATACAGCATCGCACTGCTTTTTATCCTCGCATCGCACGAGTTCGGACATTATTTCGCCGCGCGGCATCATCGTGTGCCGGTCACGCTTCCGTACTTCATTCCGCTGCCGCCTGTCGACATCGTCGGTTTCGGAACACTCGGTGCGGTGATCCGCACCAAACGACGCATCAGCAGCGTTGTCGCGCTTTTTGATATCGGTATCGCGGGTCCTATCGCGGGATTCATCGCGAGCCTGCTGGTGCTCGCGGTCGGTTTCCTCACACTCCCTGGCACCGATTTTCTTCTCGCAATACATCCGGACTTCGATTTTGTGATCAACAACGTTCCCGGTCTTCCGCCGGGAACAACCATGACCTTCGGCATGCCCGCGATGTACACTCTCATGCAGGGTATTTTTGCACCAGCAGGTGCGTATGTCCCGCCGATGTGGGAGATGTATCACTATCCGCTGCTCATCACCGGCTGGTTTGGCCTGCTGGTAACAGCGATGAATCTTCTGCCCGCAGGGCAGCTCGATGGCGGCCATATTCTGTACGCGATGTTCCCGAAACTGCATGGTTTTATCGCCCGCGGAGTGGTGATTTTGCTCGCCATTCTTGGCGGAATGGGCTTCCTCCCGACCATTCTCGCGTATCTCAACTTCGAGGATACGGCGATCTACATCGTTGAAAATTTCAGCAATTATTATTCCGTTTTTTGGCCGGGGTGGTTTCTCTGGTCCCTCATCATTCTCTTTGTGATCAAGGTCGATCATCCGCAAGTCGATGAATATCAAGAACTTGATACGCGTCGTCGGGCTCTTGGCTTTTTCGCCTTTCTGATGTTCATTTTATGTGCAGTACCCGCTCCCATCTTCTTCCAATAATTTTTTTCATGGAAAAAATGAAACCGGACATCCTGCCGGATTGACTTTTAAAAATCGGTTGGGTATGTTTGTTCTGCCTCCTTGATAGTGTGACTGTAAGCCGGGGCATGCAACCAATTGGTGCCCCGGCTTCGTCATACTTCAGCATAGGAATCGTGTAAATGATAGTTGTCTCGCGTATTGCCGCGCTCGCTGTTCTCTCGTGTTTCCTTTACTCCTGCAGCGACGACACTTCGCTGGTAGACACACAGCTTCCACCTCAGCAGCAGAGCTTTTTCCAACTCTCGCTCCCGGCGTCGTCGTTCGACACCGACACCATGTCGATTGTCGCGGGGCGTGATAAATCGCCGTCCGATCCGATCGTCATCCCGATCCCCCTCTCCGTACACACGGATACCACACAGGCCGATCAGACCAGACGCGTTACGCGCGCATGGGCGAACGTCACTGTGGATGGACGCTCGGAGTCGCTCGCGCGCGCGGATTTGCGCCGCGTTTCGAACGGGTACTTCGAGGGTTTGGTGGAGTTGCGCATCAGCAGGGGCGACGTGCGTGACTATCGTTTGAATGTGGAGGGCAGTGACGCGGCGGACAGGTCCGCTGCGCAGGTTCACGCGAAGGTGTCTGTGACCTCAGGCAGCCGGCCGCCGTATTTCTGCGGCATCGAGACTCCTGACACCGTCGACGTGCCGACGGAGGGATCCCAGGTGCTGCGCATCACCGCATGTGTGACCGATTCGAGCGGTCGGGGCGATATCAAACGCGTCCTGTTCAATTCCTATCTGCCCAATGGCCAGGCATCCGTAAGCAACCCTTTCATCATGTTCGACGACGGCACACATGGCGACGCGCTTGCGGGGGACGGCACGTACACCATCGACGTGCAGTTGCCCTCGACCGCAGCACGCGGCCGTTATCGTTTCGAATTTTTTGTGTACGATCTCAGCAATCTGAGCGCCTTCGAAGCGCGAAACATTTATCTCCGTTAGGCGCATGAGAACACGCTGTGGGTATCTCCCGGTCGTCGCATGTGTGATGACACTCCTTCTTCCGCGCGCAAGCGCGCAGATGTTTCCTTCATCTCCGCAGCTCGGTCAGGGCTCACTTCCGCTGAGCAACAGCGCCATCGAATTCCTGATACGAGGCGACAGCGTGTGGGTCGCAGGCGGCAAAGGACTCGATCTCAGCACCGATGGCGGCGCGTCGTGGCGACATTTTGGGGATGCCGCGCCCTTTGACAAGGAGGATATTGCCGCCCTTGACGGACACGGTCCCGTACTCTGGGCTTCGCTCGCCGGTTCAGAAGAACTCGACGACGGCACCCGACTTCCGAAAGGACTCGGCCTCGCAGTGTCAACCGACAACGGCGCCACCTGGCGACGTATCATGCAACCGCAGGAGGCGGAGGGCGACAGCACGATCACAGTGCAATACGGCGCGAATCGCATCAAGGGACTCGCCATCACCACACCGATCAACAACATCACCTACGACGTTGCAGTGACCGGCACCGATATTTGGACGGCGAATTTTGCCGGAGGTCTGCGTCGCTCGTCCGACGGCGGTCTGACCTTCCAGCCTGTGGTATTGCCGCCCGACAATCTCGATTCCATCGATGTCGACGACACGTTGTCTTTTGCTCTGTCCCCCGTGGACAGGCCCGACTTCTGGAACGCCGCCGGCACGCAGAAGGGATTACGCGGCAGTCTGAATCACCGCGTGTTTTCCGTGCTCGCCGTAAACGACAGCACCGTCTGGGTCGGCACCGCGGGCGGCGTCAATCGCACGACGGATGCCGGGCGATCGTGGCGAAAATTCTCGTACGCCAATCAGCGCACCCCGATATCAGGCAACTTCGTCGTGGCGCTCGGACGGAATGTGGTGAACGGGCGCGAGTGTATCTGGGCATCGACCATCAACGCCCTCGAGGCACTCGAATTCCGCGCGGTGAGTTACACCGTCGACGGTGGGGACACCTGGACGACTGCGCTGCGCGGCGAATTCACGCATAATTTCGGTTTTCTGGATTCGATCGTCTATGCCGGAACCAATTCCGGTGTGTTCCGTTCCGATGACGGCGGCCGGACCTGGCTGAATCAGTCCGTCTTCGTCGACCAGGTGAACCGCGCGCGCATCACCGACAGCCGCTGTTATGCGGTGGCCTCGCAGGGATCACGCGTGTGGCTCGCCACTGCGGACGGACTCGTGACCACCATCGATTCGCCAAACGAGCCGTTCGGGAGGAACTGGACCATCCTCCGCGCTGCACAGCCGCTCACCGAGTCGGTAAAAACCTACGCCTATCCGAATCCCTTTTCACCCGCCGCGGAAGTGTGCCGCGTGCGGTACCGCAGCGACGGGACAGGGACGGTTTCGATTCGCGTCTACGACTTCGCGATGTTCCCGGTCCGCGTGCTTGTGCAGAACGCCGCGCGTCCGGCCAATATGGAACTCGACGAGATATGGGACGGCAGAGATGATGCGGGCACGCAGGTGGCGAACGGTTTGTACTACATCCAGGTCACGGTCGGTGATGCCGATCCGGTCTGGACAAAAGTGGTGGTGTTGCAATGAGCATGAAACGCGGATCCGAAACCATACATGTGCGGCGCGTTGCAGCCGTCGCACTTTTCCTCGCCGCGCTTTTATGTATGCCGGGCCAAGTCTTAGCGCAGGGCGGCAAAGCCGGCGCGTTTACGCGACTGGGCTTTGGCGCGCGCGGCATGGGCATGGGCAATGCCATGAGCGCAATCACGAGCGGCGCGATATCGTCCACCTACAATCCCGCGCTGACGCCTTTTCAGAGCGACCGCGTGGTGTACGGCAATTACTCGGTGCTGGCGTTGGATCGTGCCCTGAATCAAATCAGTTACACGCAGCGGGTGACCATCAGGAAAAATGGCGCAAACAAGTTTCCCGACGACCCCGACGCCCTGTCCATCGCGGGTGTCTCCGCGGGATGGACCAATGCGGGTGATGCCGATGTGATGGGGTACGACAGCGACGGCTTCCAGACCGAAAAGATGAGCGTGTTCGAGAATCAGTTCTTCCTGAATTTCGGAAACAGATTCACACCGAGAATGGCGGGCGGATTCAACGTCAAATTCTACTACGCGGGACTCTACAAAGATGTAACGAGTTCCGGTTTTGGCGTCGACATTGGCATACTGTATTCGCTCAGCGAGCGCTTGAGCATCGCGATGGTGGCGCAGGAACTGCTCACGAAATACAAGTGGGATACGGGCGCGCTGTACGGACCGGAGAACGGGAAATCGACAGAAGACCCATTCATCCGAATATATCGATTGGCCGCCGCCTCCACCGTCGACGTGATGCATGGCGGCGTGGTGGCTGTCGAAGCGGAGCTGTACGGCAGCGACGCGGTGCTTCTCCGCGCGGGTGCCGAGGTGGCGCTGGTGGAACAGTTGACCGTGCGCGCCGGCCTCGATCGCATGGCGCTCAAAGGCGACGGCATCGATCCGCGACCGAGCTTCGGCGTCTCTTTCACACAGCCCGTATCTGTGTTTCATCCCACCATCAGTTATGCCTTTATTCTCGAGCCGGTGGCACCGGCTCCCACACACGTTCTCTCATTCGCACTGACCTTCTGACATGCGGACATACCGACTTCTCCTCCTTCCCGCGCTTCTCGCACTGTTCGCCGCGCTTCATCCCGTGCATGCGCAGACGGGAGCCACAGGCCTCAGCGTGCTCAAGAACGGCGTGGGAGCGCGCGGCATCGCGCTGGGCGAAACGGGCGCCGCCGACGCGCGGCTCGGTTTTGCATCGTTCTACAACCCCGCACTGCTCGGAGCGCAGGACAGGGCAGCCCTCTCCATCGCACACGAGATTTCGGTGCAGGATGTGACCTCGCAATACGTCGGACTGGTGCTGCCGCTCGGTGGCTGGACACTCGGCGCCGCGATGCATCTCGCGTCGGTCGACAATATCGAAACGCGACTGCAGCCAGGTGAGGCGCAGGGCGATTTTTCCTCGCGCGACTTCATGCTGGGCCTGTCCGCGGGATTTCCCGTGGCCGACAATGTGACCGCCGGACTCAGTGCAAAATTCCTGTACGAGAAACTGTATGTGGACGACGCCTCGGGGTATGCCTTCGATCTCGGTTTGCGTGTCCGACCCTTTGGCGCTGGAGCGCTGCGCGACGTGAGTCTTGGCGCGGCCGTGCTGAACATGGGCGACATGAGCGCCATGCGCGTCGAGTCGACCACACTCCCGACCATGCTGCGCGCGGGTACTGCGTATGAGACAACGGGCGGTCTCGATAAAATGAACTTTGGTGTTGCCGTCGATGCAGTGTCGGTGTTCAAGGAAAAAAGCACAAACCTGCACGCCGGTTTCGAGTTCGAATACGACAAGCTTGTCGCTCTGCGTGTCGGATACATGACTGGTTCCGAAATCAAGGGTATGTCGGGCGGATTCGGAGTTGTGTACGGTCCGCTGAACCTCGACTACTCCTTTGTGCCCTACACGGAAACGTTCGGCACCGCGCACACATTCGCGTTGTCGCTGTCCCTCTGACGCGGAGCGGGCGTGGACTTCCGCTCCTGCGTCCTTGTCTCGGGTGATGCGACAACAGACTCGCGTTGCCTGCGTTTTGCGCGGGTGCTCACCAGCTTCGGCAGGGTGACCGTTCTTGCGCCGGGTGATTCCGAAACCGAGCGCGAACTGGAGCCGGGAATACACCTGCAGACCATGGCCGCACCGCGCGGATCATTGCGACGTCGGCTCGCCTGGTTTTGGCAGCACGCGCCCGGGACGCCCGCCGCGCGCGCCGCCGGACTCTGCCTGGCGTCGGACCTCTACGTGCTTCCCGCGGCGGCGCGCGCGGCGGCGCGCAATCGTGTGCCGCTGTGTTTCGACTCGCGCGAGCTGTATCCCTCGATTGCCTCCCTCGTCGCCAGACCCGTCACCCGTGTCTTCTGGCGTGCCGTCGAGCAGCGATACGCCTCCCGTGCGCAAACCATCTTTACCGTCAACGATTCCATCGCCGAGATACTGCGCGGCCGTTATCCGCGTGTACCGGTCGAACTGGCGCGCAACTACCCGTCCTCGTCATCCAGGTTGCCGGGCATCGATGTGCGTGCTTCGCTCGGTGTGCCGGCCGAGGCCGTCCTTTTTCTATCGCTGGGAGGTGTTCAGGACGGCCGAGGGGCCTCGCTCTATCTTCGTGCCATGCGCGAAGTATCGGATGCGCACCTCCTTTTTCTGGGGCAGGGCGATACCGGACAGCTTGCGGAGGAAGCGCGCGTATTGGGGGTCGAGCCACGTGTCCATTTCCTGCCGGCCGTTCCTTCGGCCGAGGTGGTCGCGACGGCGGCCCGTGCCGATGTTGGTCTCTGTGTCATCGAAAACAGAGGCCGCAGCTACTACCTTTCGCTGCCCAACAAGTTGTTCGAGTATCTTGCGGCAGGGCTGCCTGTCATCGCCAGTAATTTCCCTGAATTGAGCCGTGTCGTGCACGAAGGACAGTGCGGCGTGCTGGTGAATCCTTCGGACGAGACCACCATCGTGGCGGCGTTCAGGGATCTTGCCGGTTCACGGAACACCCGCTTGCAGCTTGCAGCGGCGGCCGCACGCGCGTCGCGGAACTACGACGCCGACGCCGAACACGATCGCGTGACCCGTGTCATCAGCGACCTGCTTCACGCAGGAGTATAATTGTCCGGCATGCGCGGCAGGGCGTTGCGCGTTTTACTCGCCCTTGTCCATACGTGTGAGTGCCGTGAGTATCTCCGTCCGTTTGCTTTCAGAGATCGTGGCGAGCGACAAAGAACGGCGCACCAGATCGGAATAGACGGGGATGAGTTCTGGAAGGGTCTTGTTGAGCTGATCCAGATGCGAGTCGATGGTGCTCGCATCACCGCGCGCGACGGGGCCCGTGAACGCGCTGCGTGGTGAGCCCTGCTCGATTTCCTTCAACACACTGCGGATCATGGGCATCAACGGCGATACATCCACGCCGGGTGATGTTGCTTCCTGCAGGATTCGCAACGCGTCAGCAGCCAGTGTCGTCAGGAAATTTCCCGCAAATACGCAGGCCAGATGGTACATGGCCTTGTACTCTTTCGAAATCACCAGAGGCCGCCAGCCGAGAATGGCTGTCAGATCGCGCGCGCGCTCTATGAATGTCATGTTGCCCTCGAGCCCGCAACCGATCGCGTCGAGCCGCTGCACGTCGAGATAGGGCGAAGGGAAGGACTGGATGGGATGGAGAGAACCTGTCACGGCTCCCTGTGCCGCGAGCGGCGCAAGGTCGTCGGCGGTGCGCAGACCCGACGTGTGCGCGATGAAGACGTGCCCGAACTGCCGCCGCATCGAGGCGAGCCGTTCCGCGAGCTCCAGGATCTTGTGATCCTGCACGGCAATGATGATGGCCGTGGCCGAACTCGGGATGTTCTCGAGTTCCGTCGAGAATCCATTCGCGAACACAGCCGAACGCGCCTGTTCGAGTTTCATGCTGTCGCGCTCGATCAGGGCGGTTACCGTGAGGCCCCGCGTGTAAAAAAATCTGCTGAGTGTGCATCCGACGTTGCCGGCGCCGATGACCACGATATCGCGGAAAGCAGGAGGCATGAGTTCAGTCCTGGTAGCGGGGTGATCGAGTGATTGCCGCCGAGAGATATCCCACAACGCGGGATTCCTCGCCGGTGACGTCGCCGGAGGTGCACTGGTGCAGCACGTGTGCGCCGTCGGCCTTGTGGAGTATGCAGGTCTGGAGCAACGCGCAGATCGGACCGCCGCCGCACGCCTCGGTGGACCCTGCGGCCAGTTCGTGCAGCAGCCGCGATGGTGACAGGGCGAGTATGGCTTCGGTCGCGATGGTGTCGAGTCGGCGCGCTTCGTGCTGCGGATGCATATGGGACAGATCCGACGACGCGATGATGACGGTGTTCACCGGATCCATTTCATCCGCGAGAATACGGCCGAGCAGCATACACAGCTCGGGGCGCTGGTCACCCATCACGATCGGAAGTATACGCACTTCGTCGTTGATACGCTGGAGAAAGGGAAGTTGCACCTCCACCGCATGCTCGGTCCTGTGCCCGAAACGTGAAAACGTGAATGCCCCTTTGTGCGCGCGCAATTTTTCGCGCAACGTCGTGTCTGTTTCGATGAGCCCCAATGGGGTGCGGTAGGCGTCGCCGTCGAAGATCGAGATGCCGTTGAAATATTCGCGATGGCTGGGAGAAATGATGACAGCCGTGCTGAACTTCCTGTGACGCAACTGCGCGTACGCCGCGGCGGCAGTGAAGCCCGAGTACCTGTACCCCGCATGCGGGACGATCACTCCGAGCACCGTGCCAGGAATATGTTTCGCGGCATGTTCGTCAAGGAAGTGATCCACCTGCAGCGTGAGCAGGGTTGGATCGTCGGGATAAAATGTGCCGCTGACTGCGGGCGGGCGTATGAGCATCGTGGAAGTGGATGGCCTATGGTCTATCGATGATGCACTCGTCGAGGAAACGGGTGAGTGTCGCGTCTGCGTCGTTCCATGCACGTGCGGGCAGACCCGCCTTTGCGCACACCGCATCGAGGAAGGCGGCGGCGTCCATGCCGTGTTCGGTCGCCACGCTCGGAAGTAGAAGCCCGCGTCTGCCGAGATGCTCGATCAGGAGGCCGTGAATGCCGGGTGTCACCTCGTTTTCACGAGTGAAACGTTCAAAATTCCTGAGCACGTGCAACTCGATAGTCAGGTGGGGGAGTTCGTCGGGACGGAGTGCGGGGAAGCGCCTGTCGGCTGTCACCACCAGTGTCGCCGCACGCCTCACCGCCTCCTCAATCGGGATGCTGGGATCGAGATTGCCCATGCAGCCGCGTAATGACGCTCCGACACGCACTGTGACAAAGACTCCTTCATGCGGCACTTCGCTCGCGGGGGAGTCGGCGCGTGGAGACGGGATCGCCTGAACCGCGGCGATAATGGTCTCGCGCGCGAGACGCAATAGTGTGTGACGCTGCGTGTCGTTCATGTGGGGAGAAGACGCGGTGGTGCAATGGCGGAACATACCGAAAATCGACGGCGCGCGCAATCTGCAGGCGGCGGTACCGGCGAATGCGGTTGTCTTTTTGCGGGTCCCCGTCTATCTTGTAAGGTTTGAAAACACCGATGTTTATCGGATAGACGCACATTTTCAGATGCCCGAAGGAAGCACGATCATGAACAGACGTATACGAATGGCAGGGACGCTCATTTTCGTCACAGCCGCGGCGATGTGGCTGCTGCCCGTTGCCGGTCCGCGTATCGAAACGGAAAAGGTCAAGGCACAGTCCACTCGCCAGCTTGAGAAACTCAATCGCGCTGTCATGCGCGAGTATTTCTTCCTTCAGCGTTTGCAGAACAATCCCGACGTCGACATCTATCTCCGTATCGAGCAGGAAGCGGCCCGGCTGAATCAACAGCGCGCCGGTATGTCGAAGTCGTCCGTTATTGCGAATCAGTGGCAGGAGCAGGGACCATGGAATTTTGCGGGACGCATGCGCGGCATTGCCGTTCATCCAACGGATCCGAACATCGTGATTGCCGGAGCAGCTACAGGGGGAGTCTGGAAAACAACCAACGGCGGTGATACCTGGTCGCCGCTCACCGATTATCTGCCGTTGTTGCCGATCGGAGCCGTCGCAATCGACATCTCGAATCCCGACAAGATCTTTGCCGGCACGGGCGAGCCCGTCTACAATGAATACGGCGGTATGCGTGTGAACGCCTCCGCCCTGTACTCGCGCAGTGCAGGCCTCCTTCGTTCCGACGACGGCGGACGAAGCTGGGTCACAAAAAAATGGGCCGGGACCATGGGCGGCGTGCATCGCATCGCCCTGCATCCGACTTCGAGCGACACCCTTCTTGTCGCCACGCTGAACGACCTGTGGAAGACAACCAACGGTGGCGACAACTTCTCGCGCATTGCAACCGGTGTCATCACCGATGTCATTTATACACCCTCGCGCCCGAGCCGCGTGTATTACGCGTATGGGTACGATCAAGGCGGATCCTCGAACGGCATCTATGTCTCCGACGCGGGCGGCAAGAGCTTTTCCTGGCGCAAACTGACGACGAATTTCCCCGCGCCCGATTCCTGCGGTCGCATCGCGATGGCGATTTCGCCCAACGATCCAGACCGCGTGTACGCGGCCGTGTCGCGCAACCGGCGCATCATGCCGAATGCCGATACCGACTTCCTCCTTCTGATGGTCAGCAGCAACGGCGGTGAAACCTGGGAGCGCAAGATCAACGCGATCCCCACGACGTTCACACAGGGACAGGCCTATTACGATCTCGCGCTGGGCGTATCGCCTGCGGATAAAAATCAGGTGATTCTGGGCGGACTCGATGTGTGGCGCAGCAGCAATGGCGGTTCGAGCTTCGGCCGTATTTCAAAAGGCGAGTTGGCTACCACGGATCCAAAGTATGTACACGTCGATATCCATCACTTTGCGTATCTCCCGGGACAGACCAATACGTTCTATATCGGCGGCGACGGCGGTATCGCCAAGACCACTGACAACGGACTCACCTATACGACCAAGAACACAAATCTGGGCACCATCCAGTATTACGGCTGCGCCTACGATCCTTCCAACCTCGCGACATATCTCGGAGGCACACAGGACAACGGCACTTTCGGAAAATTCGGTACCGCATCGCAATGGAGCTATTTGTACGGCGGCGACGGAGGCAATGTCGCGGTCGACCCGTCGAAGTCGACTGTTCGCTACGTCACGACGTTGAATATCGACCAGACCTCGGGGCAATGGCTGAGGCCTGTTGTGCGAACCGGCATCGGCAGTCCGCTGCGACTGCTGACGGGCATGGGTGCGGGTGACAATGCCGACCGCTTTACCTGGGTGCCCATTATCTATTTCCACCCTGCTGATCGTACGCGCCTTTACACTGCAACGCAGTATCTCTATGTGATGAAAAACCCCGATGGCGGCGGCACGCCGTCGTGGCAGATCCTGTCCGGTGATCTCGGCGGCGGCGGTGTGATTACCCGCGCTGTTGTCGCTCCCACAAACGCCGAACGCATGTACGTGGCGAATCAGGCGGGCCGCGTGTGGACGACGACAAATCTCTCGAACCGCGCGCCGACATGGACGCAGGTCTCGACCGGACTCCCGATGGGCCGTTGGATTACGGACATCAATGTTGATTGGAACGACGAAAACACGGCGTATCTCTCCGTCTCCGGCTATGGCGGCGGCCACGTGTACAAGACTGTCAATGCCGGAGTGAATTGGACGAACATATCCGGCAATCTCCCGGATCTGCCCGCAAATGCCATCGTGCAGTCTCGTAAGGATGCAAACACGCTGTTTGTTGGGACCGATATCGGGGTCTATGTATCACTCGACGGCGGTTCAACATGGGCGCCGTTTGGAACAGGGCTTCCGAATGTGGTGGTCTACGATATGAAAATTCTTCCGAACGATGTTCTGCTTGCCGGCACCTTCGGCCGCGGAATGTGGACCACGAGTTCCATTCTCGGACTCGATCCGTCGCAGGTTGCAACACCTGATTTCCAGCTCGGTCAGAATTTCCCCGCGGGCATGCCCGGCCGCAGCACCTTCATCCCGTTTTCGGTTGCTCGACGTTCCGCGCTTGTGATGAAGCTGTACGATGCGCAGGGCCGCGTCTTGCGGACCTTGGCGGAGAATACATACGAACCCGGTTCCCATACTTTGCACCTCGATCTGACGGGACTCCCCGCGGGCGCATATTTCTACACGCTTGAAACACCTTCATCCCGCGCGACGCGGAAGTTGCTCGTTGTCCGATGAGGTTGCTGATGACAATTTCTGCTCGCTCCGGTATTCTCCTCCTCGCAGTTGCGGGGATGGTACTCCTTTTTCCGCATCGCGATCCCGAGGCGGCCATTGACAGCGGACGCGAAAAGGACTCTCCGGAGTCGATGAAATTGTTTTATGCCCAACGGCTGTACGGCTCGGGCGATGTGAATATTTTCGACCGCGCCCTCGCGGTGTATTCGGCTGTTGCCGGCACATCGCAGGATGCGCTGAGCAAGGGCAATGTCTCGGCGGACAATGCGTGGGAGAGTCTTGGTCCCTTGAACATTTCCGGACGTGTGCGTGGTCTGGCAATTCATCCGGGCAATCCCTCCACCCTGTTCGCCGCCTCGGCTTCGGGTGGTGTGTGGAAGACCACGAATTCGGGCTCGGAGTGGTTTCCCATATCCGACGACCTCCCATCCCTCGCGAACGGCGCAATCGCCATCGATCCCAACAACCCCGACCGGATTTTCATCGGCACCGGTGAGCCCACGGGTCTGGCTGGAAACAGCCACGGAACGTATTCTCCCGCGTATCTCGGTGTCGGTGTCATCCGCACACTGAACGGAGGCGCAAGCTGGGAGGTCATGCCGTGGCCGAACGGGAAGAGTGCGATTCAT
Organism: Ignavibacteriota bacterium; assembly: GCA_016218045.1. Classification (NCBI taxonomy): domain Bacteria; kingdom Pseudomonadati; phylum Ignavibacteriota; species Ignavibacteriota bacterium. The sequence continues at coordinate 24,683 of JACRFB010000004.1, read as the reverse complement.
CGCATCGCCCTGCATCCCGCGGATGCCGACACACTGTTTGCCGCGAGCACCAGCGATCTATGGAAATCGACCAACGGTGGTCAGGCGTGGAGCCGTCTTCTGACGGGCGTCATCACCGATGTCCTGTACACACCCGGCCGCCCGTCGCGCGTGTACGCGGCAATCGGCCGCGATTACGGAAGCAGCGCAAATGGCGTCTATGTATCGGATGCTGGTGGCAGGAACTTTTCATTCCGGAAACTCACAACCAATTTCCCTGATCCCGATTCGACCGGCCGTATCGTGATGGCGATCTCGCCCGCGAATCCCGACCGTGTGTATGCTGCCGTGGCGCTGAACCGTTCACTTATGAACGGCTCGAACGATTTCTTCATGGTTCTCGTTTCCACAAACGGTGGCGAGACCTGGGAACGCCGTCCGAACGCCATCTCGAGAAGCTTCACCAACACCATCGCATACTACACGCTCACCATCGGCGTCTCGCCCACCGATGCGAATACCGTGTTTCTCGGTGCTGTCGATTGGTGGCGCAGCACCAACGGAGGCACGACGTTTTCGAAGCGAACTGACTGGTCGCTCAGAAATACCAATCCGAACAGTGGCAGCTATGTCCATGCCGACCAGCACGCCATTGTCTTCAAACCCGGCGACCCGAACACGATCTTTGTCGGCTCGGACGGTGGCGTGCATATGTCGACCAACGGTGGTGTTGCTTGGTCCATGCGTACGTACAAGATGATCACCACGCAATACTACGCTGTGAATATCGACAGCCGCACTCCGTACATGGTGTACGGCGGTACGCAGGATCAGAGCAATCAACGACAGAATGGAGCCGGTGATAAAAACTGGTCGTATCTCAGCGGCGGCGACGGTTCTTCCATTGCGGTGGATCCGGTGAATCCGCAGATCATTTTCATCTCCGTCAACGGCAACCCGCGTCGCACCACGGACGGCGGCAGCAGTTTTTCAGATCTCACCAACGGTCTGGGGGCCGGCCCCGCAGCAGACCGGCAGTTCTGGTGGCGGCCGATGATGCTCCACCCAGCAGACAGAACCTTGCTGTTCACTTCCTCGCAGTACGTGTACCGTGTGAAGAATCCCGGCACCGCCTCAACTCCAACCTGGCAGATCATCAGTCCCGACCTCTCCGGCAGCTCCGTTGTTGTGGACCTGGCAGTGCCGAAGCAGGAGCCGGATTGGATGTATGCCGTGACTGCTAATGGACGCGCATGGATCTCGAAGGATGTCCGCTCCGGCGATCCGCAGTGGACCAACATCTCCACGGGTCTCCCAAACCGCTGGCTGTCGAAGGTTTTTGTCGATCAGGACGATCCAAACACCGCCTATGTCGCTGCGTCGGGATATGGCACCGGGCATGTGTTCAAGACGACCAACACGGGGCAGCAGTGGATCGACATCAGCGGCGACCTTCCCGATCTACCGGCCGGTTCCGTCGTGCGTTCCAACACCGATGTCAACACCTTGTTCGCCGCGACCGACTTTGGTGTCTGGTTCACCACGAACGGAGGCACGAACTGGAAACGCTTCGGATCCGGATTGCCGAATCTCATCGCCTACGACATGATCATCGCCCCCGACAACCGCATTATCGTCGGAAGCCACGGACGCGGCATGTGGGCGACAAGCTCGGTGCTGCCGACGGATCGGCCTGAGAATCTGCCGCTGGCACTGAACATCGGACAGAATTATCCGAATCCTGTACGCGATGTCACACGCGTGCCGTTTACGCTCGCTCGTGCGACACATGTGAGACTTACCGTTCACGACGCTGCGGGACGCACGGTCGCGGTTCTTCGTGACGCGGAAATTCCGGCAGGGGAGCACACAGCCGAGTTCTCCGCGGCGTCCGTGCCGCCTGGTCTCTACTTTGTCGAATTGCGCAGCGGGGCAGCCAAGGTCACAAAGAAGCTGACCGTGGTCCGCTGATGTAATTCCGACGGCAAAAAAAAACGGCGCTCTCCAAGGAGCGCCGTTTCCATTTTCATGAAGTACGTCAGGCCTGGGCGGCCAGATAATTCTGCAGGCCGATCTGCTCGATAAGCGAAAGCTGTGTCTCGAGGAAATCCACATGGTCCTCCTCGTCCTTCAGAATGAGCAGAAACATGTCGCGGGTTCCGTTGTCGCCCGCTTCGGCGGCCACGCTGATGACCTTGTTGAGGTGGGCGACGGCGTCGTATTCAAGCTGCAGATCGTGCGCGAGCATCTCGGGCACGGTGCCGCCGACATTTATCCGCATGTCCTTCGTCATGTTCGGCATGCCCTCGAAGTACAGCATACGTTCCATGCATTTTTCCGCGTGTTTCATCTCCTCGATCGAGTCGATCTTTGTCTGCTTCGAAAGCTTCTCCAGCCCCCAGCTCTCGTACATTTCGGCGTGGAGGAAATACTGGTTGATGGCGATCAGTTCCGCCGTGAGGACGTTCTGAATGGCGTCGATGACTTTCTCGTTGCCTTTCATCGGAATCTCTGCTAATGGGGATGAGGTGTGGTGTCAGTAGCGCGATTTTGAAGCTACAAATCTCTGGAAGAGCAACAAACCGAGGATGCACAGGACGCCGATACCACTGAAGATCAGCCACAATTCCGATGTGAACGCGTGTGCGCCGATTTCGGATCGGGTCAGACCCGCGGCTTCGGCGGCTTTGAGTGCGTCGGCAACCTTGACATCGGCGGCGAGCGGAGCGAGCCCGCGTGCCGCAAAGGTGTCGCGGATAAACGCGATCATCGGATTATCGACAAAACGGACGTAGAGGTTCGCCCCGAGTATGCCGCCGATGAACGAACCGAACACGCCGTACAGGAAGCCGAAGCCCATGTATGTCGCCTTCTTGTCCTGCGGTGCAATCAGGCCCAGGTAGCTGATGTATTTCGGGTGCGCTGTCATCTCGCCGATCGAGAACACCACGATGCCCGCGAGGAACACCCAGATATTGGTGTTGATGGATAGAATCGCCATGCCGATGGTGGCAAGTGACACACCCGCGATCATGGTCGGGAGCGCCTTCCATTTTGATACGATCGCTGAGACCACCATCTGCAGCAGAATGATGGTCATGGCGTTGATGACGGTCACATGTTCGATATCGAAGGACCAGTCGAGACCGGTGATCGATTTGACGGACTGATTCAATGCGGATGCATCGACAAAGTCCTTTACATACCACAACACGCTGTCGAACATCTGAAAATACAGGATCCAGAACCAGGAGTATATGAAGATGAACAGGATGAAACGCCAGTCCTTCACCACCATGAGAATTTTGGTGAAGATCCCCGCCAGCATTTTTCCGAGGGGTTCCTTCGCGGCTGCCGCGCGCGCGGGCTCCTTGAACAGAAAAATGGTCGGGATCAGCATGGCGCCCGTGCAGATAGCCGATGCGATCATCACGAGATTCCACGAGATGGCCTTGAGCATCGGCACCAGGATGAGCGGGAAGAGGAAGGCGCCGAGATTGATGCTCCAGTAGAAAATGCCGAATCCGAGTGTGCTGGTGCGCTCGTCGGTCACCTTTGCAATTGTGCCCGACACGACGGGTTTGAATGTGCCGGCGCCAAGTCCCATCACAACCAGCGCCGCAAACACAGCGGCATAATCGGTGGTCTGGCTTGTCAGAAAATATCCCGTACCCAGCAACGCAAATGCGACCATGAGCGTTTTTCGGTATCCCATGCGGTCGGCAATCGCGCCTGTCAGAATCGGAAGGAAGTACAACAACGGCTGTATAGTGCCCTTGATGACACCCACGCTTTCCTTCGCGAAGCCGAGCTGATCGGTGAGATACACCGACAATATGCTCATCATGCCGTAATACGATCCACGTTCGAAAAACTCGAACATGATCACGAGCCAGAAAGTGGGCGGATAGTCTTTCAACCGCGGCTTGCTCAGCGTCGCTTCTGTCATGCGTCTCTCGTCTGCATTGTGAAGTGGGGACTGCGTAGTGGGGACCTCCGGAGGAGGGCTGAAGAAAATACGGATATTACCCGCGATCTTCATAATTTCATCGGGAACTCCCCGCACCCTCCCGTAGTTGGTGTGTCTGAACGCCGCTACATCGTTTCACTTCTGTCAGGAGAAATGATGCTGTTTGTGATGTTTAAAGCCCATTCCGGATTGCGCTGGCTGCTTGTGCTGGCTTTTGTGGCAGTGCTGACGCGTTTGTACTTACTTTTCTCGAAGAAAGAAGCTTTTACTCCGCGCGACGAGAAACTCCTCCTTGCTTTCACCATTCTTCTCGATGTGCAGATTTTACTGGGTCTGGTGATGTTTGTGTGGGATGCGGTGGCCAATGATTTCTTGCCGTTGTACCGTGTGGAGCACGGCGTCTTGCTGCTCATAGCAGGCCTGCTCGGACATCTCCCGCGGAGGTGGAAAGCTCTTGGATCGCCGGAACGGGCAAAGAAATCGCTGCTTGCCGTTGCAGTGGCTGCGGCCCTCGTAGTGCTCGGTGTCGCGATGCTGCCACAGGGCTGGTAATAGCCCTGTGAAATATGGGACTCCGGATGTCGAGATTGTTTCTCGCATCGTCGGATCGTACATTTGGAGTCTGAACGAAGCGCTGCTTCACCCTCCCACCTCCCGGACTCAACGTGAAACAATTCATTCGCATCGCTAGCGGCCAGGGCTTCTGGGGCGACCTCGTGGATGCGCCGTACCAGCAGGTGACCGGGGGACCGGTGGATTACCTGGTGATGGATTATCTGGCGGAAGTGACGATGTCGATCCTCCAGAAGCAGAAACGAAAAAATCCGTCACTCGGGTACGCACGCGACCTTGTGACGCAATTGGAACGTATCCTGCCGATTCTCGCTGAAAAGGGGATCAAGGTGATAACGAATGGCGGCGGAGTGAATCCCATTGCCTGCCGTGATGCGATTCTTGCCGTTGCCGCTGCACATGGAATCCGGAATCTCAAGGTTGGTGTTGTCATGGGGGATGATATCCTCGACCGCATCGACCAGTTGCGGGAGCGTGGCGCCGAACTGCGAAATATGGAGTCTGGCGATACGCTTGCGACTGTCCGCGATCGCCTGCTCAGCGCAAACGTGTATTTCGGGGCTGCGCCGATTGTGGAAGCCCTTCGCCAGGGCGCTGATATCGTGATTACAGGGCGGACAACGGATACGGGGCTTACTCTTGCCCCTATGATTCATGAATTCGGGTGGTCGCTCTCGGATTGGAACAAGATGGCGGCCGGCACGGTCGCCGGCCATATTCTTGAATGCGGCGCACAGTCGACAGGTGGCAACTTTCTCGGTGACTGGAAATCCGTCCCCGACATGGCCCGTATTGGTTTCCCTATCGCCGAGGCCCATCCCGACGGAACCGTCTATATCACGAAACACGAAAGCTACGGCGGCCTCGTTTCTGTCGCGACGGTATCGGAACAATTGCTCTACGAAATTGGCGATCCCGCCATGTACATCACACCCGATTGTATCGCCGACTTTACCTCCATCCATCTCGCGCAGGAAGGGGAGAACAGGGTGCGAGTGTCCGGCATCACCGGCAAGCCCGCCACCGATTCCTACAAAGTTTCGATGTCGTATCTGGACGGTTTCTCGGCCTTCGGAACGCTGACATATGCCTGGCCCGAAGCTCTGGAAAAAGCCCGCGCAGCGGATGCAATTCTGCGCGCGCGGCTTGATGCCCTGGGGCTGGAATTTCAGGAGATCCGGACGGAATTTGTGGGGCTGAACTCGTGCCACGGTCCGTTGGCGCCAATTCCAGACGAAATTAATGAACTCGTTCTCCGCATCGGCGTGCGAAGCGCCTCGTATGAGGCGGTCGAGCGCTTCGGCCGTGAGATTGCACCACTGATTCTGACGGGTCCGCCTTCGGTCACGGGTTTCGCCGGTGGTCGACCCAAACCGAGCGAAGTCGTGGCATACTGGCCCGCGCTCCTGACAAAAAGCCTTGTAGAGGCCGAGGTTATTGTGGAGGGAATCGGCTGATGGCACAGATAAAAATTCGTCTGATCGAGATAGCACACGCACGCTCCGGCGACAAGGGTGATGCCGCAAACGTTGGTGTGATTGCACGAAGACCGGAGTATTATCCCATTCTCATGAAAGAGCTTACGACGGATCGTGTAAAGCGGCACTTCGAGGGCATTTGTCTCGGTGAAGTTGACCGTTACGAACTCCCGAATCTCCTGGCTTTGAACTTTATTCTGCACAACACGCTTGGCGGCGGCGGCACCGTGTCATTAAAAAATGACGCGCAGGGAAAGACGCTAAGCTCCGCAATGCTGCGAATGGAACTTGTCATCGAAGAAGAAGCCCTCTCACCGAAACCCTGATTATGACCTCTGCCGTCCCTGCCGCCGAAACACACACAATGACCCGGGAATTTTCGCTCACGGATCTGCGCCGCGCCGCGTATGAAATGCGCATTGACATCCTGCGCATGTTGCACGCTGCCGGTTCCGGCCACCCTGGCGGATCACTCTCATTGATCGACATCCTGACGGTCCTTTTTTACCGTCACCTCGACCGTACCGTCGAAAACGCCCTCGCGCCGGACAGGAACCGCTTTGTTCTGTCGAAAGGTCACGGGGTTCCGGGTTTATACGCGGTGCTCGCGCGATTGGGCATCATCCCTGCCGACGAACTGCTCTCACTGCGCCGCCTCGGGTCGCCACTTCAGGGACACCCGGTAAACGCGGTGCTTCCCGTGGTCGAGGCGTCGACAGGATCTCTCGGGCAGGGCATCAGCATGGCGCAGGGAATGGCCATGGCCGCCAAACTCGACGGTAACGGCGCCCGTGTCTACGCCCTGATCGGCGACGGTGAATTTCAGGAGGGCCAGGTGTGGGAGACGCTGATGTCCGCCCCGAAATTCGGTCTCGACAATCTTACCGTGATTTTGGATTACAACAAGGGACAGATCGACGGTCCAACCGCCGAGGTGATGGACATCGATCCCGTGCTCGACAAGGTCCGTTCCTTCCGCTGGGATGTGCAAAGAATCGACGGACACGATTTTGCGGCCATTGATGAGGCACTTCGCCGCACGCGCCGGGGTGACGGCGCGCCGAGCTTCATCATCGCCGACACAGTGAAGGGGAAAGGCGTTTCATTCATGGAAGGCACTGTCGACTGGCACGGCAAGGCACCCGACGCCGAACAGACGAAAACCGCCATTCACGAGATCGAGACTTTCCTCCGCGACCTGAACTGAACCACCCATGAGCAAAGCGACCCGCGTTTCCTTCGGTGAAGAAATAGCCGCCCTCGGCGCTTCCCACAACGATATTGTCGTCTTCGACGCGGATCTGGCAAAATCCACACAGTCGTGGATTTTCGGATCCAAATATCCGGATCGATTCTTCGAGATGGGTATACAGGAGCAGAACATGATCGGCACAGCCGCGGGTATGGCGCTGTGCGGCAAGAAACCGTTCATCTGTTCGTTTTCCACCTTTGTCGTCGGCCGCTTCGAGACGATTCGCATGTCGATCGCTTACTCCGAGGCCAACGTCACCATCGTCGGCACGCACTGCGGTATCGGGGTGGGGGAGGACGGCTACAGTCAGATGGCGCTCGAGGACGTGGCATTGATGCGCACGCTGCCGAACATGCGCATCATTCAGCCCGCCGACGATGCGGAAGCTCGCGCCGCCGTGCGCTTCCTCGTCGACAATCCCGCTCCCTCATTTCTGCGGCTGACCCGGCAGGCGCTCCCTGATCTGCACGGGAGCGAGTACGCCTTCGAATTCGGCAAGGCCGATCAATTGCGCAATGGAAAGGACCTGGCCATACTGGCGTCCGGTCCCGTGGTTGCAAACGCGCTGCACGCGGCCGAGCTGCTCGCCGTGGAAGGCGTAGACGCGCGTGTCCTCAACATGCACACGATCAAACCGCTGGACGAAGCCGCTGTTGTTGCCGCGGCGCGCGAGACCGGCCGCGTCGTGACCGTGGAGGACCACAGCATCATCGGCGGTCTGGGCGGAGCGGTTGCGGAGGTCCTCGGCGAACAGCAGCCCACACGCATGCTGCGCATCGGTGTCCGTAACGTGTACGGCGAATCCGGATCCCCTGCGGAACTCTACCGCAAGCACCAGCTCGATGCCGACGGCATCGCCGCGCAGATACGCGCCTTTATCGCCTGATCAGGAGTGCTGATCGCCCCTCATGCAGGGGAGTTCCTCTATACGTGTTATCCCGGAGGGCAGTTCCGCCTCGTCGATGAGCATGATGGGGATATCGTCTTCAATGCGGAATCGCGGGCCGCAGCGCTCGCACACCAGTGTGTTTCCTTCGAGACGCAGTGGCGCCTTGCCCATGGGGCAGACGAGTATGTCGAGCAATTTCTGTGAGACCATGTTCTGTTTTCCTTGTTCAGAAAATAAAATGTACTCAATTGGCGCCGCGAAAAAAAGATGCCGGCCCTGGGGCCGGCATCGATAAAGGATGAGTTGGTCCGATTATTTTGATTCGTCCACCACTTCGTAATCGGCGTCTTCGACGTTTTTCTTGCCCTCCGAACCCGGCTGCGGCTCGCCCTGTGGCTGCTGCGCGGATGCCTGCTGGTACATCTGCGTCGAGGCCTCGTTCCACGTCTTGTTCAAGGCGTCCATGGCAGGCTGTATGTCCGCCGCCACGCCGCTCTTCAGCGCCTCCTCGAGTTTTGCGGAGTCGGCTTCGAGACGCGCGATCATGCCTGCATCGAGCTTGTCCTTGAAGTCCTCGAGCTGCTTCTTCGTGTGAAACACGAGGCTGTCCGCCTGATTGCGAAGGTCGATCTCTTCCTTCCGCTTCTTGTCCTCCGCCGCGTGTTCCGTTGCGTCGCGCTTCATCCGTTCGACCTCTTCCTTGTTCAGGCCGCTCGAGGACGTGATGCGGATCGACTGTTCCTTGTTTGTCGCCTTGTCTTTTGCCGAGACGTGGAGGATACCGTTGGCGTCGATGTCGAAGGTGACTTCAACCTGCGGCACGCCGCGCGGCGCGGGCGGTATGCCATCGAGGTGGAAGCGGCCCAAGGTGCGGTTGTCCACCGCCATCGGCCGTTCACCCTGCAGCACGTGGATCTCGACCGACGTCTGGCTGTCGGAGGCGGTTGAGAAGATCTCACTCTTCTTGGTCGGAATGGTGGTGTTCGCGGGGATGAGCGTGGTCATCACGCCGCCGAGGGTCTCGATGCCAAGCGACAGAGGAGTGACGTCAAGAAGAAGCACATCGGTCACGTCGCCCGAGAGAACGCCGCCCTGTATCGCCGCACCGACCGCCACCACTTCATCGGGATTTACGCCCTTGTGGGGCTCGCGCCCGAACAGACTCTTGACCAGTTCCTGCACCTTGGGAATGCGGGTCGAGCCGCCCACAAGAATGACCTCGTCGATATCATTCGGCGTCAGACCTGCGTCTGTGAGAGCCCGCTTGCAGGGTTCGACAGTCCGCCGAACGAGATCGTCCACGAGCTGTTCGAATTTTGTGCGTGTGATGGTGGTAGTAAGATGCTTGGGGCCATCGGCTGTAGCAGTGATGAAGGGAAGATTCACTTCAGTCTGCAACAGTGTCGACAGTTCCATCTTGGCCTTTTCCGACGCTTCCTTGAGCCGCTGCAGGGCCATCGGATCTTTGCGCAGATCGATGCCTTCGGCCTTGTGGAATTCGTCCGCGAGATAATCAATGAGCCGCTTGTCGAAATCGTCGCCGCCCAAGTGGGTGTCGCCGTTGGTGGACTTCACTTCGAACACACCGTCGCCGAGTTCGAGGATCGATATATCGAAGGTGCCGCCGCCCAGGTCGTACACGGCCACCTTTTCGTTCTCGCGCTTTTTGTCGAGACCGTAGGCGAGCGCCGCTGCAGTGGGCTCGTTGATGATGCGGCGCACTGTGAGTCCCGCAATTTCGCCCGCATCCTTCGTGGCCTGACGCTGCGCGTCGTTGAAGTACGCAGGCACAGTGATGACGGCCTCAGTGACGGTATGGCCGAGGTATTCCTCGGCGGATTTTTTTAATGCCTGCAGCACCATCGCGCTGATTTCGGGCGGGGAATAGATGCGCCCGGAAATGTCGACACGCGCGGAACCGTTTTCGCCCGCGACAACCTTGTAAGGGACCTCGGTTATCTCGGTCGCCACTTCACCATGCAGACGTCCCATGAAGCGTTTGATCGAATACACGGTGTTCTGCGGATTCGTGACGGCCTGACGCTTTGCGGCGTTGCCGATCACGCGTTCACCATCCTTCTTGAAACCGATGACGGATGGCGTCGTGCGTCCGCCGTCGGAATTCGGGATGACGACCGGGGTGGTTCCCTCCATCACCGCAACGACGGAGTTTGTCGTGCCCAGGTCGATTCCGATGATTTTACTCATGTGTGCTGTCCTCCTTGAAAAGACGCCCCGCGCTGCGGGGGTGCTGTCGGTTTTATTGGATGTCGATTTTGATTTCGTTGGGTGCGGCCGCCTTGACCTTGTCGAATGTCACAAGCAATACACCGTCGTTGAACCGTGCCTGCACGGAGTCGGGCTTGACATCACAGGGCAGAGCGACCTTGCGGGTGAATGACCCGAAGGCTCGTTCGACACGGGTCGGCACCACTTCTTCGGGATTATATGCGGGCATGCGGGTGCCGCTCACTGTCACCGATTCGTCCTTGTAGGAGATCGAGAGATCTTCCTTCCTCACTCCTGCCAGCTCGACGTACACATACACGCGCTGATCGTCGTGCAACACGTCGACGCGCGGCTCGAATCCGCGCCCCAGCTCGAAGGAGAAGGTTTCGGGGAACTCGTCGATGAACTTCTTCATTTTCTGCGCGAAGTTCTCGAAGTCTTTTGCGGGTTCAAATCGAAAATGTGGCATGTTTTCCTTCCTTGAAAAATGGGTATCCCCTGCAGTATATCAAACCGCGTACCAGACACGGAATTGCCTTATATCAACAAATAGCGGACATTTTTTGCAGTCAAAAATCGAAACAACACTGCGGTGACCAATTTTGGCGGGTTATTGCCGAAAAGAGTCTGCCATAAAGTCAGACTCACCGGCTAGTCTGTATTCGCCGGATTGTGTGCATCCCGAATCAGGAATCAGGCACTCCGCGGTCCGCCTTTGATTCAGTGAAGCCGATTAGCTACATTTCGCAATTCGAGAAGATTTGACTGATAATGCAACACCTCGAGATACATGACGAGCTGCCTCGTCTATTAGGAGAGGCGGCCGACGCAAGCGGTTTCGAAATTTATCTTGTCGGCGGCTACGTGCGGGATGTCCTGATGCGGCGTGCCACGAAGGACATCGACATTTCCGTCGTTGGCGATGGGGTGGCCTTTGCCCGCCTGCTTGCGAACGTGCTGCATGGAAGCAAACTCGTCGTCTTCGAACGTTTCGGCACTGCACGACTCGAGGTGAGGGGCGTGGAAATCGAGACGGTCGGCACACGCACGGAAGTGTACGACGAGGCTTCGCGAAAGCCGGTCGTGTCGAACGGCACCATCGACGAAGACTTGCGGCGCCGCGACTTCACGGTGAACGCAATGGCGGTCGCACTGAACGACGCGAACTACGGCACTCTCCGTGATCCCTTCAATGGAGTTGCGGATATCGAGAAAAAGATTCTGCGCACGCCGCTCGATCCGGAGACGACGTTCAGCGATGATCCGCTGCGTATGATGCGCGCATGCCGTTTTGCGGCGCAATTGCAATTTCATCTTTCCGCAACAACGCGTCACGGTATCGAACGCATGAACGAGCGTATCTCCATCGTCTCGATGGAGCGTATCCGAGACGAATTTCAAAAGACACTTGCTGCGCCCAAACCTTCCATCGGGCTCGCACTGTTGATGGAGCTTGGCCTGCTGCGCCACTTCCTTCCCGATCTGCACGCACTGGCGGGCGTGGACCAGCGATCCATAGAATATCCCGACGGGACGCGCAACTTCCATCACAAGGATGTGTTTTATCACACGCTCCGTGTTGTGGACAATGTTGCCAAGGTGAGTGACGATCTCCGGCTACGGTGGAGCGCGCTGCTGCACGACATCGCAAAACCGCAGACAAAGTCGTTCAGCCCCGAACACGGCTGGTCCTTTCACGGGCACGCCGAAATCGGCGCACGCCGCGTGAAGCGGATTTTCCGGCACCTGCGCCTTCCGCACGAAGATATCCACTTCATTGAAAAACTAGTCGCATTGCATCTGCGTCCCATGGCGTTGGTGGATGAGGGTGTGACGGATTCCGCCATGCGCCGTCTGCTCTTCGACGCAGGGGAACACATCGACGCGCTGATACAGCTCTGCCGCGCCGACATCACATCAAAGAATCCGAAGCTCGTGCAGAAGTATCTGCGCAACTACGAGTCCCTCGTCGAGAAGCTGAAGGAAGTGGAGGAGAAGGACCGGCTGCGATCGTGGCAGCCGCCTCTCAGCGGCGACGACATCATGCGACTGTGCGGCGTCCAGGCGGGTATCGTCGTGGGGGTTTTAAAAACTCGCATTGAAGACGCGATCCTCGACGGCCTTATACCCAACGATCGTGACGCGGCAATCGAGTATCTTCGCAACATACAGGATGAAGTGCTCTCGGCGCCGCGTCTGGAAAAACCGAAGTCGAGAAAAAGCATGCTCGCCGAGCTTCCACCGGAGCTGCGAGTCTGAAACTTTTGCATAGCAATTCCGTTTGAATCACGGTTCTCTCAATCCGGCAGACAGCCGGTCACACCTGGAGTTTTCGATCCCATGGCAAGACGATTCTCGCGACATCTCGCATCGGCGATTCTGCTGACGGCGGTTCTTTCGTCCGCGGCAATTGCACAATCCGCGAAGCAGTACACACTCGAGCAATGCATACAGACCGGCCTCGCGAACAACGCGGGCCTGCGCCGGTCCGTCCAAAATATCGATCGCGCGGCCGCCGTGAAGCGCCAGGCCTTCGGCGGCTTCCTCCCCTCGCTGAATGCGAACGGCTCCTGGACACGATCATCGAAGGAAGCCGTCCGCACGATTTCACCCACGGCCACACTCACGTCGAAGGATTCGTATTCCTATTCGATCGGATCATCCCTGACACTGTTCGACGGTCTCGCAAACATCCACACCGCCGACAGAAGCGTGCTCGGGATGCAGTCGGCCGAGATGGGTGTTGCGCGGAGCAAGCAGAGCACTGTGTTCCTCGTGCAGCAGGATTTTTACAACGCGCTCCGACTGCAACAGCTCGTGAAAGTGAATCAGAGCAACCACGAGCGTTCGAAGAAGCAGCTCGAGCGTATCAAGGAACTTAATGCGGTGGGGAGCGTGCCGCTTGCGGATGTGTACAGGCAGCAGGTACAGGTAGGACAGGACGAGCTTCGTCTTTTGCAGGCGCAGAATTCGTACGAGGACGCGCTTATCGATCTGCAGACGCTTCTCGGTGTCAAACCCGATGCGGAGTTCGACATCGATCCCGGCGACAGCGCCGCTCCACTGGACGCGGGCGAGGTAGCCTCGTATAGAAGCGGACTGGGAAGCACGGACAAACTCGCGCTCGAGGCAATGCGCTCCCGCAGCGATTTTCTCGCGGCCGACGTGGCCGTGAGGAGCACGGAGAAGAGCGTGTCGATCGCGCGTGCAGGACATTATCCCTCACTCACCGCGTCCGCAGGATATGCGTGGAGCAACATCGAGTTGAAGAACTTCACAGGCGAGGACTACGGAACCTTTTCCTACGGCCTGCAGCTCTCCGTTCCGTTGTTCAACGGATTCGCCGTGTCATCGGCCGTACAACTCGCCGAAGTTGATCGAATGAACGCCGAGACAGACAAGCTGGAACTGCAGCGCAGCATTTCCGGCAGCGTGCAGAAGGCCTACAACGCCGTGACGCTGGCGGAGAAAAATCTCGAGATCTCGAATCGCACGTTGACCTCCGCGCAGGAGGACCAGCGTATCGCGAACGAGCGCTATACACTTGGCGCGGGCACACTGCTGGATCTCATCGTCGCAAACACGAATCTCACCGCCGCGCAGAGCGACGTTGTGAACGCGACCTTTGATTACCGGATCGCGCGCAAGGCGCTTGAATACCAGGTCGGCACCACACCCATTCCCACTGAACGATAACAGGGCATCCAATGGCCACCAACGCGAAAAAGAAAAACCGGAAGAAGCTGTACATTTTTTCGGGGATCGGGCTCATCGTCATCGTGCTCGTGCTCGTCATCATTTTCGGCGGGAAGAGCGAGAACATCGTGGTTGTGCAGACCGAGAATGTCAAACGCATGACCATCACACAGATCGTCGAAGCGACGGGCAAGATCGAGCCGCAGACACAGGTGAAAATCAACGCCGAGGTGTCGGGAGAAATCATCGAGCTTCCCATCAAGGAAGGCGACCGTGTCAAACGCGGGCAGCTTCTCGTTCGCATCAAACCCGACACATACATCGCCGACAGGCAGCAGGCCGTCGCCAACGTGAATCGCGCAAAATCGTTCCAGCAACAGCGCGAGGCGGACCTCCGGAAAATCGAATCGGAGTTCAAGCGGCAGAAGCAATTGTTCGAGAAGGGGCTCATCAGCGAAGCCGATCTCGAATCCATCAAAAACACGTACGATGTGGCGAAGGCCAATGTTGACGCGGCAAAATACGAGGTCGACAACTCGCAGGCCTTCCTCGACCGCTCGAAAGAGAACCTGAACAAGACGTCCATCTTCTCGCCCATCGACGGTGTCGTGTCGCAACTCATCTCCAAGCTCGGCGAGCGTGTTTCGGGATCCAGCTTCATGCAGGGCACCGAGATCATGACCGTGAGCAATCTGAACATGATGGAAGCCCGCGTCGAGGTGAACGAGAACGACGTTGTACTCATCAGCCTGGGCGACACCGCACGCGTGGAGGTGGACGCCTACCCGAACCGAAGCTTCGCGGCCACCGTGTATCAGATCGCCAACACTGCAAAAACCAAGGGGCTCGGAACCCAGGAGGAGGTGACAAATTTCGAGGTGCGCCTCCTGCTCCTCGACAAGAACGTCGAATTCCGTCCCGGCATGTCGTGTTCCGCGAAGATAGAAACTGAAACAAAGAAGGATGTGCTGGCGGTGCCTCTGCAGTGCGTCACCACGCGTGAAGGAAAGAAGCAGGACCAGGAAACCCCGCCCGAGGCCGAGGAGACCGCGGCAAACGTGGAACCGGCCAAGGAAAAGGAACGGAAAAAACCGGACGAAGTGGTGTTCATCGTCGACAAGAATCTCGCGCGCAAACGCGTGGTCAAGACGGGAATCAGCAGCGACGAGTACATCGAGATAACCGACGGACTCAAGGAAGGCGAGTCTGTCGTGAAGGGCAGTTACAGGGCCATCTCCCGCGAACTCAACGACAGTTCACGCGTGAGGATCGACAACAAGGCCGTTTCCGTGAAGGCAAATGATGAATAGTCCGCTCGCGGCAGACACGCCGCTCATCCACATCAAGAATGTCACGAAGACATACGACATGGGGGCCGAGAAAGTGCATGCTCTCCGTGACGCCTCCGTCGACATCTACCGGAACGAATATGTCGCGATCATGGGACCATCGGGCTCGGGCAAGTCCACACTGATGAACATCATCGGGTGCCTCGACACGCCGTCGTCGGGCCTCTACATGTTCACCGGCTCGAATGTCGGCGAGATGAACGACAATGAACTGGCCTCGATCAGGAACCGCCAGATCGGATTTGTGTTCCAGACCTTCAACCTCCTCGCGCGTTCGACGGCTCTGCACAACGTGGAGCTTCCGCTGATCTACGCCGGTGTCGGCACAGCCGAACGTCGCGAACGGGCCGCTCGGTCGTTGACCGCGGTGGGCCTCGCCGACCGCATGAATCACAAGCCGAATGAATTGTCGGGCGGGCAGCGTCAGCGCGTGGCCATTGCGCGCGCGCTTGTCAACAATCCCTCCATCATCCTTGCGGATGAGCCAACCGGCAACCTCGACTCGAAAACCGGAGAGGAGATCATGCAGGTCTTCTCCGACCTTCACACGCAGGGCAACACGCTTATCCTCGTCACACACGAGGAGGACATCGCCTCGCATGCGCATCGCATCGTGCGGCTCTTCGACGGAGAGATCGCAAGCGACGTGCACGTGGAGAATCCGCGGCGTTATCCCTCGAAGCTCTAAATCGCGCCCGCCATGCATCGACTTCTCGAACTGGGTGAAGGACTGCGCATCGCCTTTGCCGCCATCGTCGCCAACAAGATGCGTTCCGTGCTCACGACGCTCGGCATTGTCATCGGCATCGTGGTTGTGACCCTCATGGCGACCGTGATCGAGGGGCTCGGTTCCGCGCTCGACAACAGTATCAAGTCGCTCGGTGCCGACGTGTATTATGTGAGCAAGTGGGACTGGTTCAGCGACGAATGGTGGAAGTCGCGCAATCGCCGCGACATCACCCTGCTGGAAGCCCGGCAGCTCAAGGATCGATTCACACTCGCGGAGGCCGTCGTGCCCGTCGTGCAGACGTGGCAGGCGACCATGAAGTACGGCAACCGCTCCGTGCGCGGCAATGTGCTGGGAACCGAGGAGGCATACGTCGTGACCTCCGGTGTCGTGCCGCAGGAAGGACGTTTCTTCAACGATCTCGAGAGCAACAGCGGCAGGCCTGTCTGCGTGATCGGACATGATGTTGCGGATAATCTCTTCGAAAAAGAAGACCCGATCGGCAAGTTCATCAAGATCGGCGGATTCACCTATCGCGTCATCGGTGTGCTCGAGAAGGAGGGTGACTTCCTCGGCACCAGCATGTTCAGCAAAGATACCCAGGCCTTCATCCCGCTCAACAATTTCCTGCGCGTGTTCGGAGGCGAGCGGAGTTTCGACATACACGTGAAGATGCTCGAGGGGATCGACAAGGAGGAGGCGAGAACGGAATTGATAGGCGCCTTCCGGAAGATCAGGCGTGTGCCCGCCTGGAAGGAAGACGACTTCGGCATCAATACGCAGGAATTCCTCAAGTCCATTTTCGACAATGTCGTCAGCACAATCGGCATCATCGGTTTCCTTATCACGTCGCTGAGCCTGCTCGTCGGCGGTGTCGGCATCATGAACATCATGTTCGTATCGGTGAAGGAACGCACAAAGGAAATAGGCACACGCAAGGCCCTCGGTGCGCGACGTCGCACCATTCTCACGCAGTTTCTCATCGAGGCGGCTGCGTTGTGCCTCATCGGCGGGCTTATCGGATTGGGGCTATCGTATCCGCTCAGTCTGATCATCGACAAGGTTCTGCCATCGAGCATGCCCTTGTGGGTCGTCGGACTCTCACTCACGATATCGATCACCGTGGGGCTCATCTCGGGCATCGTTCCCGCCTACACCGCCGCGCGCATGAATCCCGTCGACGCGTTGCGCTACGAGTGAGCGACATCATGGCCCTGATGGAAAATATTCGCATGGTTGTTCGCACACTGCGGACAAATCGGCTGCGCGCCGCATTGACGGTGCTGAGCGTCTCCATCGGCGTGTTCTCGATCATCGCCGTGATGACCGCGCTTGGCGCGTTGCAGCAAAGCATAGAATCGGGGCTGAGCCAGCTTGGAGCCAACACCTTCCAGATACAGAAACACGGACGTAACATGGGTGGCGAGCCCGGCTGGCGCGACCGCGAGCGCAACCGGAAGGATCTGACCTACGCGCAAGGCCTCGCACTCATCGACGCGCGTACAGGCGCGCAGCGCATCGGGCTCGAGGTCTGGACCTTCGGACACGAGGTCTCGTGGCGCAATACGCGGACGGATCCGAACATCGCAATCGCGGGCGAAAATCCCGACGGCCTCCCAACCAATCAGTGGGAAGTGGAACTCGGACGCGGTCTGACACAATCCGATCTCGACCTGACCCGTCCTGTTGTTGTGTTGGGTGAAAGTCTCGCGCGAAAACTCTTTCCACCGAGCATGGATCCGATAGGCCAGACGGTTCGCATGCTCGGGAAGCCCTGGCATGTGATCGGCGTGCTCAAGGCGCAGGGCGGACTTTTCGGCAGTCGCGATTCCTACTTTATCATCCCCATCACCACGTTCTTCGAAACCTTCGGCAAAAACCGGAGCATTCATATCATGGTGCAGGCGCCTTCGCGCGACACCTACGATGCGGTGCTCGACGATGTGACCGGCGCGCTGCGCGCAATCCGCAATGTGCCCGCGGGTGAAGAAAACGACTTCGCCATTTTTTCGAACGAATCGGTGATTACGGAATTCAATCAGTTGACGCTGTACGTCCGTGTCGGAACCATGGCTGTCGCCGCGGTGGCGTTGCTTGCGGCGGGCATCGGCATCATGAACATTATGCTTGTGTCGGTCACGGAACGCACACGTGAGATCGGCATCCGCAAGGCCGTCGGCGCAACGCGCAGATCCATCGTCACACAATTCCTTCATGAATCCGTCGGAATTTCGCTGATAGGTGGTGTGCTTGGCATTGCGGCCGGCCTGGGCGCGGGCAACGCGCTCGCTTTCGCCCTCGAAATCCCGGCGATTGTGCAGCCGGGCTGGGTGCTCTTTGGTCTGGCGTCCTGCGTGTTCATCGGCATCGTCTTCGGCACCTACCCCGCGTGGAAGGCTTCGAATCTCGATCCGATAGAAGCACTGCGCTACGAATAGGGCAGGTCGCGCAATTCGTTTTTCTCTTGTCCGATCGGAAACAAGATTGATGGTTTCCGTGTTTGTGTTCTATATTCGGATAAGTCGAAAGGCGTACACATGATCAAAAAGCGTGACATAGATCTGGACCATTCCGTGCATCTTCCCGTAAAAACGGAGGTCAAATTCTGCATGAACTGCGACGACATCGATGATGTCGCCACGAGCGGTGAGGCCGACAATGTGGACGCCTTGCGCGAACGGTTCCAGAATTGTGAACGGACGGGAAATTTTGACGGGGACATCTGTTCCCGGCTCTTCATCGCAAAACCGGGCGGCGAAGGCAGCGCACTCTTCGACGAGGACGAGGCCCTGTAATGACGCTCCGTCGCGCAGCACGTGCGTGGCGGCACGTATTGGTCTTTACGATCCTGTTTCCGGCAGCAATGACGGCGCAGGAATGGAATATCGATTGGGCCGAAGGGTCACCCGCTTTCCGTCCGCTTATTGCACACACGGTCGAAGCCCGCATGGGCATGAACACTCTGCGCAATGAGCACCGCCTGCGTCTCGACATCGGCGCCACAGCGGATCTTCTTGCGTTGCGACACAGGGACGGCAACGCGGAAGCGTGGACATTCGGCGCGGACTTTTTTACGTGGACATCACTGCGCCAGGCGGCGGATTTCCACTTTCCCGTTGACGCAGTGGACTATCTCTTTGGAGTGAACATCAGCCATGTGTCGCGGTTCGACGAGCAGTCCGCTCTCACAGGCCGGCTGCGTTTCAGCCACATCAGCGCGCATCTCGTGGATGGCAGCTTCGACAAGATCGACGGCGCCTGGCGTGACGGACGCCTGCCACGTGTGTACAGCCGCGAGTTTCTCGACCTTGTTGTCGCGTACGAACGCAACAGCGCCTACCGCGTGTACGCGGGAGCACAGTACCTCGTGCATGTTGATCCGCCACATCTCGGACGATTCGCGCCACACGGTGGCATCGAGGTGTATCCCATCTCCTTCGCGGATGGAAATGTGACACCGTACGTCGCATACGACGGATGGCTCGTGGACATCGGCGCGTACGCTGCATCTCATTCCGTACAGGCGGGTGTCTGTATCGGCCGTTGGGGCGGCAGGGGAGTGAACCTTTTCCTGAGCTGGTTCAGCGGCAACAGTGAACACGGCGAATACCATGACCTCCGTTGGACAACGTGGGGCTATGGTTTCACCGTGACGTTCTGACGTGGATCCCGCAAGCGCGCATCCGCGGGCAACCGCGACTTTCTGTTCGCGATTGAACCACTTTCGGACCGTGCGCTGCATCACTGCGAGCCTTGGATCGCTGGCGCCCGTATTTGTGAATATCGGGACGCGACGGATTGGCAGACGGGACGAGGTTCTGCTCACGTTCGACGACGGTCCGCATCCGCGTACGACGCCCTTGCTTCTCGACATACTTGCCTCGCATTCCGCGCACGCCGTGTTTTTTCTGAACGGAGAACTTATAGTCCGTTATGCCGCCGAGGCCCGTGCCATCGTCGATGCGGGGCACGTGGTCGCGAACCACGGCTACCGGCACACGCGGTGGTCGGGACTTTCCGCGTCCGAGATACGGGAATCGATCGAGGCGACAGAAGCGCTGCTCAACGATTTGGACAGCGGCCGTCCGCACCTCGTGAGGGCGCCGTATGGCCGGTTTCCGCGGCGCGCGCGTGTCATCACACGAACTCTCGGATTACATCCCGTTGCATGGAACTGCATGCCATACGATTTTGTCGAGAGACGCTCCGTGCCGGAGATGCGCACATTCCTACGCAGGCACATAAAGGGCGGCGCCATCGTGGTGTTACACGAAAACGACCGAACTCACTCACGTCTCGATGCACTGACCGCAGCCTTCTTCGAAATTCTGCATCTCAAGCACCTTCGCACAGCCGAACCGCGCGCCATCTGGCAGTAAGCACCATGGATTGGATACTTCCGGCAACCTTCATACTCCTCGCGCTGTACCTCCTGAAAATTCTCTTTTTCTGGAGCGGCGCCCGCAGGGCAAGCAGGCCCGCGGCAGCCGATACATCACTGTCGGTGACCGTGATCGTTGCAGCGCGGAATGAATCGGGGAACATCGACCGGTGTATCGAATCGCTGTCGCGCCTGCGCTACCCCGCGGACCTGCTCGAGGTGTTGGTGATCGACGATCAGTCCACCGACGACACATTGCAGCGTATGCGCGTCTGGGAGACCCGCATGCCGTCCCTACGCGTCCTGCAAACGGAAGGCACCATACACGGCATGCGCGGAAAGGCCAATGCCGTGGCGCAAGCCATAGAACACGCGCGCGGCGAGGTGATACTGACCACCGACGCGGACTGTGCGGTGCCCGAGGAATGGGTCCTGGAAACCGTGCGCCAGTATACCCCCGAGGTGGGTTGCGTGTGCGGTTTCACTCTCATACGCGGCGCGGACTGGTTCGCCGGCATGCAGGCGGTGGATTGGGCCTACCTGCTTACCATCGCATCCGCGGGTGTGGGATGGTTACGTCCGCTCAGCGCGGTGGGCAACAATATGTCGTTCAGGAAACGCGCGTATACCGACGTGGGCGGCTATGCCGCCGTAGGTTTCAGTGTCACGGAGGACTTCGCCCTGTTTAAAAGCATCGGCTACAAATCGGACTGGAAGATCCGATATCCGGTGCGGGCGAGCACGCTGGTCTGGAGCGAACCGTGCGCGGACGCGAAGGAACTCTACAGGCAGAAAAAACGCTGGGGCCGCGGAGGAGTGGACATTCACCCGCTCGGTTTCGCGATCATGAGCATCGGCTTCTTCATGAACGCCGCGCTGCTGGTGCTCCCGTTTTTCGGCATACCGTTCTGGGCTTGGTGCGCGGCATTCGCCGGCAAGTGTCTCGGCGATGCGTTTCTTCTGTCGTTCCCTTTGAAGCAGCTAGGCCAGCAGCGCCTCTTCCGCTACTTCCCCGTCTTTGAACTCTACTACCTCGTGTACGTGACCCTGCTGCCCTTTGTGGTGTTCCTCACGGGCAAGGTAGTGTGGAAGGGGCGGAAACTCTGACGGATGGCGAAAGTATCAAAGTAGAAAAGTAGCAAGGTGACAAAGTATACAACGACGTAATGTTGGTTTCCACTTTGCTACTTTCCCACGTTGCTACATCGTTCACACCATGAGCAGCCGATGCTCCGCGGGGAAGGGCTGGCAATGCGTCTCGATGCGCGAGAGTATGTCGCGGCCGTACCGATTGAGGTAGGTGGTGATGTTGTACTGGCGCTCCTGCGGCTTGCCCTCCGGGGCCAGGTACACGTGTAATTTCTCGAGCTGACGGAGAAGTGTCGAATCCTTCTCGCGGCGTGCCGTAGTGAACTTCTCCTCGAACAGCGCGATGTACTTCTCGATATTCTGCACTGTTGCGCGGGCCGGATCGACAAGCTGCTGCTGTGTGTCGGCCGCGATTCCGGGCAATGTACCGAGCAGTTCCGCCATCCCCGCTTTGAAGGCCGCGAAGCCGGCTCCCGGCGTATCGTTCTCCGACGAAATGGGCAGATCCCTGTACAAGACCTCGGGACTGTCGAACATCGATGCGTATTGCAGCGAAAACTTGTTGAATAGTTTGGTGATCTTCTGCTCGACCAGCGTGATGCTCGCGCGCGGCACGATGACGGGCATCGGTATCTGGAAGTGATCGTACACGGGTTGGAGCTGCGCGAAATACGCGACCTCGGCGGGCCCGGCGATGTAGGCGGCGGTGGGGAAGAGGTAGTCCTGAAAAATCGGCCGGAGCAGCACATTCGGGCTGAAGAGCTCGGGTTGCACATTGGCGATCTCGAGCAATTCCTCCGACGTGAAGCGCTGCCTTGATCCGCGCAGGAAAAATCCGTCCTCGTTCGGCTCGATGGGGTAGCGTCCGCCCTTGTGGAGGTAGAACAGATTCACCGCGCGTGGTTTCACCTGCGCGTGGTACCGCTCCTCGAGTTCCGCACTGCGTTTTATCACTTCCTCGCCCGAGGTCGGAAACGTTTCGAGTTCCTGCAGAACGACGGGGGCGAGAAGTTTCTTGATTTCCGGATCGGAGGGATCCACACAGACGAGCCCGGCGTCGGGATATAACGCATGCAGCATCGTCGCGAAGGCCGTCGCGAAGGTGTTCCCGGGTTTGTACGCCTCGCGCATCATGTTCACGACATCGGCCGTGAAGTCCGTGGAGGGGAGCAGCGTGGAGAGTTCCTCGAGCAGCGACTCGATACGCTCGCCCAAGGGCATGGATCCTACGGGTGCGGTGTTCTTCTGCCCTTCGGGGTCGGGCTCCGCGTACACCAGGCGTCGGAAGTCGTTCTCACGGTCGATCAGCGCCGTCGTGCCCGCCTCATCGAGGTCGTGATCTTCGGATTCAAGCCAGAACACCGGGATGACGTCGTAGGCGGGGAACTGTTCGCGTAGCCATAGCGCCATCTTGCAGGCGGTCAGGGCCTTGTAAATGGTGTACAGCGGACCGGTGAACAGCGATACCTGCTGTCCCGTCACTACACATACGGTGTTCGAGTTTCTCAGGCGTTCGATCGCCTGCATGGTCCTTTCGCCGGCTCCCCACGTCCGGTTCTGCTCATAGAGCGCGTCCGCGAGTTCTCCGCGGAAGTAGGTGCGCCTTTCGAGCAATTGAAGATGCGTCTCGTAAGCGAGAGGATCCGTGAAGTGCCCGACGAAGTAGCGGCGGGTTTCGGGGAGGCCGGCGCAATAGTCGTTGAAGAGATCGGTCGTGCCGGGGAGCGAGGAAAAGGGAAGTGTAATCATCGTGCCTGGGGGAAAACCCCAATATACGAAAGCGGGGACATCGATGCCTTCCCCACTCCGGTTTCCATTCCGTCACGTTTGACTTTGCGCCGGCTATTCCACAAGTTCGGAGTACCATATGCGCCATTTGCTCGTCTGGTGTCATGCGGCGCATGCCACGTTTTTCTGTCCGGGAAACACAGTGTGGTTCACACAGCAGGGGATATACCATGATCGACCTCCCAGTCACGCGTTACACGGCCCGCCGCCGCGTGGGAATGATCTGCGCCGCGGTTTTGCTTCTGACAGGTGCGCATGCGCAGCAGCCGCGTGCGCCGCGTGGGCTTCATGCGCAATCCCTGGCTGCAGACCGTGTACGACGCCCGCACGGGCGAGTTCGGCGGACTCTGGAAGGGGGCGAAGATCTGACTGTGGAGTTCGTGACAGTGCTGCCGGAGTGAGGGATGCCACAAATCTGTGGGAAGTGCACATGAAACGACTATGTGTTTTTCTTATGCTGTTGGCAACGCCGGTGGTGTTTGCCCAGCACGGGGAGATTTTTGCGGGAGACACATGTGCCTATTTCTACGCAACAGGCCCACTCACGTATGTTTCGCCTGGAATCCCGCTTGATGTGTCGTACTTCTATTGGGCACTCGACAGCGCGTGCAGGGCAAAGACACGATGGGAGATCGCAGACAGTCTCGACAAGGTGACGTCGTTGGATAGCCTGCGACTGTTTTACAAATACCTGGCCCGCGCGATAGACTACGACGCGTTGCTCTATCTCAGAATGCGTCATGAATATTCCACGGCGGGACTTTTTCCCGAAGTGCGGCCAACCTATAAGACAAACATTGCAACCGCTCTTGGTTTTGTGGGACAACGGTATCACGCTTTGACCGAGGAAGACACATCTTTGGCGGCACTTATCTCGCATGGTGTTATCGGCATCTATAAAGTACGCGTACGAGACGTGACTTTGACCAAAGTCACTGGTCAACAGACCTGGCTAGGAACGCCTGCGGATACGACATATCGTTATCATGCACGCTGTACGATTCTCGAGAGATTATTCGGACAAGGTGTCATCCGTAATTGTTGTCAAACGAACTACACCGAAGACGATTGTATTGCGATGAACTGGGCAGCCGATGCGCCTAACGAGATATGGGAATACGATTCCTTACGAACCGATGAGTTGTACAAGTTAGGATAATATCTGACAGACGCGTATCATCAACCACCACATGAAAGGACCGTGTGACGATGACCACGCAACAGAAACTCATCGGGAACAAACTCGGATTGCTCCGTCTTGCAGAACGTCTCGGGAACGTCTC
>JACRFB010000003.1 GCA_016218045.1 Ignavibacteriota bacterium | reverse complement strand
GGACGAAGAAGGCGTGAGCGCGGTCAAGATAATGCACGCGAGCGCAGCGAAGGGGTGGGAGATATTCCTCGTGAACTCGGGAAACTGGGAGGAGACGAGGTTTATGTACCTCCACCAGCACGACGAGGCGTTCCTGGACGCGATTGAAGACCTCGTAAACGAAGGCGCGCACGTGTACGTGCCGAGGTACCCCATCACAATCGGCAGTTGGCGCGGCAGCGGGTACATAGGCGGCGGCCAGTACATCATCTCAGGCGGGACGGGCAGTTCGTCGCCCGTGACCCTGAGCGGCGGCAGCGGCGGGGGCGGCTCGGGGAGTGGCAGTGGCAGCGGCGGTGGTGGATGCTCGTCCCCGACTGTCCCCGGCCCGTCGCAGGTGGACTTGGCGAACGGCAACTATTTCTTCAATGAAACCGACCTCTCCGTCAACTCCCGCGGCATCCCCGTCGTCCTCGCGAGAACGTACAACAGCATCACGAAACGGGACGCGGGGTTTGGATACGGCTGGGCGTGGACGTATGGCATCCGAGCGTTCGAGACGCCTGAGGGAGTCGTGACAGTTTTCCGCGAGAACGGGCGCGAAGACTTGTTCACGCCGACGGGGACGAGCGACTACAACAACCCGTCGGGCGTGTACGACACGCTCGCCAGACATGCTGGCGGGTTCACGCTCGCGAGCAAGGAAGGAATCGTGCGGGAGTTCGGTCTGGATGGCAAGTTCCTCTCGGTGAGCGAGCCGAACGGGAACACTGTCACGATCCAGTACGCGAACGGCCTGCCCTCGACTGTGACGGACGCTGCGGGGCGCGTCGCGCTGTCATTCCAGACCTCGAACGGCCACGTCACGCAGGTAACAGACCTGTACGGACGGACAGTCCTTTTCGGCTATTCTGGCAACGATCTTGCCTCAGTCACCGACGTGCTCGGCTCCGCCGAGAGCTTCGTTTACGATGCTGGACATCGACTGATCGCGAAGACGGACAAAAACGGAAACACGGCCTACGTGTACTACGACGAGGACGGTCGTTGGAGCCGTAGTGTAGACACTGAAGGATACATCCGTTCCGCGAAGATCGACTTCATCGCCAAAACGGCGAAATACGTGGATGCGAACGGGAACGAGGAGCAGTACGGCTGGGACCAAACGGTGCGAAAACCCTGTTCATCGACGGCGAGGGGAACAAGGTCGAGTACCTGAGGGACGAGAACAAGAACGTCCTTGAGCAGCGTGATGCACGTGGGAACGTCTCGCGAAACACGCTCGACGAGAGGGGAAATCTCCTGACCCAGACGGACGCCCTTGGGAACACGACGACGTACACCTACGACCCCGTCTACTCCCGTGTCCTCACAGTGACAGACGCCGAGGGAAAGACCTCGTCGAACTCGTACACCCCGAACGGGAATCTCTTGACCTCCACGGACCCCGCGGGGAACGTGACGAGCTACGTGAACAACGAGTACGGCCAGCCGACGGAAATCCACAAGCCCGGCGGCGCAGTCCAGACGTTGTTGTACGACGGCCAGAGCGGCAACATTTCTGGCATGGGGGATTCCTACGGCAACGTCACCGGAATCGGATATGACGGCTGGGGCAATCTTTCGAGCTTCACCGACGCTGCGGGAAACACGCGGACGATGGTATCTGATGCCGCTGGCCGCGTGCTCTCGATGACCGACTCCGAAGGCCACATGACGAGCTTCACCTTCGACGCCAACGGGAACCGCCTCACCTCGACCGACGCCACAGGAAAGACCTCGACCTTCCAGTTCGACAAAAAGAACCGCCTCGTGTCCGCGACCGACGCGAACGGCAACGTGACGAGCACGCAGTACGACGGAAACGGGCAGGTCCTCGCTCGCACGGACGCGAAAGGCTCGACGACGGCGTTCGTGTTCAACAAAGGCAACCAGCTTGTGAAGACGGTGGACCCGCTCGGCAACACGGTCCGCCAAGGTTATTGCGCCGATGTCGGCTGCCCGTCCTGCGGAGGCGGTGGAGGGAGTGGTGTGTGTTCTGCCACCGACGCACTCGGGAACACTACCGTCACCCGCTTCGACTCCCTCGGGCGTGCGACTGAAACGATCTCCCCCAATGGCTCTGTGACGGCGACGCAGTACGACAATCTTGGGCGTCAGTCGAAAACGATAGACGCCTTGGGGAGCGAGACGACCTACCTCTATGATGAACTTGGCAGGTTGTGGAAAGTCATCGACGCCCTCGGCGGCGTGACGGAGTACGGGTTTGACGGGCGCGGCAACCGCACGAGCGTCAAAGACGCGAACGGGAACGCCACGTACTTCCAGTATGACCTGAACAACAGGCTCACGAAAGAAATCAATCCGCTCGGGATTGAAACGGCATTCACCTACGAAGCAACGGGTTCCCGCGCGACGCGGACGGATGGAAACGGGTTCACGACGATCTACCGGTATGACTCGAACCGGCGGCTCTCGGAGATTGAGTATCCCGACGGGGAAAAAGTTCAGTACACCTTCGACGAGAAAGGGAACAAGACCTTCGAGGGACATCTTGATCCCAATGTCAACTTCGCCGCGACCTCGCGCACCTTCGTCTACGATGATCTGAACAGACTTCGCTCGATGACGGACTCATTTCTTGGCAAGACCATCGGGTATGAGTTCGGCGAGAACGGCAACCGCACTGCCATCACCGATGCCGAGGGTGGTGTCACCAAATGGGAATACGACCGCAACAACCGGCCCGTCAAAGTCACTGATTCCGACGGCCAAATCACGCGCTTTGAATACGACGCTGCGGGCAGGAGAACGAAGGTCGTCTTTCCGAATGGCGTGTGGACGGAGTACATCTACGATGCCTCGTCCCAGTTGACCCACATGGTCACGCGCGACCGGACGAACCTCACCCTCCAGGGCTGGCACTACGTCTATGATGAACGGGGCAACAGGACCTCGAAAACGGATCACGCGGGGAACGTCGAGGCGTACCAGTATGATGACCTCGGGCGGCTGATCCAGACCACGTACCCCGATGGGCGGATTGTCTCGTGGTCTTACGACGCGGTGGGCAATCGTTTGACCCAAACGGACAACGGATCACTGACCACCTATTCATACAACGCGGCGAACCAGATTCAGACAATGACCTCGCCCTCGGGTGCCCAGACGACGTTCGGCTTCGACGGCAACGGCAACATGCTCTGGAAATCCGAGCCGTCGGGCATGACGTATTACACATGGGACTTCGAGAATCGGTTGAGGGAAGTCACGTCTCCGTCCGGCACAACCACGTTCGGTTATGATCCTAACGGGATACGTGTCTTCAAGGAGTCCGGCGGCGTCCGCACGGACTACCTTATAGACACCGTCTCCGTCCTCGCCGAGTACGAGGCGGGCGTGAGAAAATCCGCCTACACACTCGGCTCCAGAATCGACGAGATTGTCTCGCAGACCAACGACCAAGGGAAGTATTGGTATTTGGCGGATGCCTTGGGTTCCGTGACCGCCCTCACCGACACCGTTGGCCGCCTCATCAAGACGTATCGGTACGGCGCGTGGGGCGAGGACCGTGGCGAGACCGGCCCCGACCTCCGCAACCCCTACCGCTGGACAGGCCGCGAGTGGGACCCGACGGG
>JACRFB010000002.1 GCA_016218045.1 Ignavibacteriota bacterium | reverse complement strand
CACAACGACGAGGGGCTTGCCGGCTTCGCCGGCTCGCCCCTTCATCCCGTTTCCCCGTGCGATACTGCGGAGCTGCGGTGAAGACGCCTTCCCGCTGTGATGGATGGTGGTGGGCTGGGAAGATGTCGTCGACAGCCAGTTCGTCCTTTCGCGCAACAGCAAGACCCGACAACACCTGTGCACTCGAAGCTGCGCTTGAACTACTTACCCGAACAGGCCTAACAGGCGGTTTCACCCGCATGAGCTTGACGCGGCGGCCGAACGCCGCCGCGTCTGCGCGCGGGTGAACCGCGTGTTAGGCTGAAAACCCACACATTTGCTCCGGCGGCGACAACACCGCCGATCGCGGTCAGCGTGCGGGCGCCCAGGCGCGGCTTGCCTCCGCGGCCTCCGGCCGCGTCGGCGTTGCCGGCCTAGCCGCCTGCTTCTCACTGACAGTGTCAATCTCCGCCAGACCATGACTGTTGTTCGAGCACCACTGCCGCTTGCCGTGCGAGATCGACTCATGCGCGTCTGTCCCACGTACCTCTTGTCCGAGCGACGCGCGCAGATGCGCTGGCCTCCGTCGTCACTTGCTGCGCTCTCCTGCGCCAAACCGCGGACCCGTTTCGAACAACCACTGCCGTGCTTGCCGCACGGAACTGATTGAACGCGCATCCGTCACGCACAACTCAGATCCTGCACCATGTTCCATGCGCACCGAACGTCGTCGACAATCGCCGTGCTCGCTGGCGCCAAACTGTGGACCCGCGCGAACAACCATCGCCGTGCTTGCCGTCACGGAACAGATTGAGCACGCATCCGTCCCGCACATGTCAGTCCGAACAACATGAGTATGCGCACCGACCATCGTCGTCAATCACCCCGCTCGCCGGCGCCAAACCGCGGACACGTTTCGAGCAACCACTGCCGTGCTTGCCGCACGGAACAGATTGCACGCGCATCGGTTCCGCACAGCTCAGACCGAACAACATCAGCACCCGCACCGGCCGTCGTCGTCAATCACTGTGGTCGCTGGCGCCAAACTTTGGACGTGTTTCGAGCAACCACTGCCGTGCTTGCCGCGCGGAACAGGCGAGCGCGCATCCGTCCCGCACAACTCAGCGAGCAACATGAGCACGCGCACCGGTCGTCGTCGTCAACCACCGAGTCCGCTGGCGCCAAGATGCGGACACGTTTCGAACAATCATTGCCGTTCCTGCCGCGCGGAGCAGATTGAGCGCGAGCCCGCCCCGTGCGACTCCGTCCGAACAAACTGAGCATGCGCACCGGTCGTCGTCGTCAGCCACCGCGCTCGCTGGCTCCAAGCCAAGGGCTTCGTTTCGAGCGGCCCCTGATGTGCTTGCCAGGCGAACTGCCTTCCCTCGGACGTCCCGACACTGGCGCGAGTCGACACTCGGGCACGCTCGGCACGCGGCACCTTGATTGTTCATACTCCGCGAACGGCCGAGCGCAGTACAGACGCGGCCGCACATTCACGACGACAACAAAAGGGCAGGAATACCAAAAGGCGGGGGCTTGCCGGCTTCGCCGGCCACGCCCCTTGTCACAGAACCGGTTCGTCCTGAAGGCAGCTCGCTTCGATGCTGCGAAGCACGGTGAAGAAGCCATAGCGTTGTGATGAATTGGAGTTACTCGCGCTGGTGACGTCGCAGGCGGGTGCGCCGGCAGTCGCCGGCGCGCCCACCGGCTTGTTCCTCGTTGACGGCCACGCATCCTGCACAACCGAAGACCCGATGCTGCGCTGAACTCGCTACCCCGAAAAGCCTAACAAGCGGGTCCAGCGGCCTGCTTGGCGATAAGACGCGGCGTGCTCCGCACGCCGCCGCCAAGCGCCGCTGACCCGCGTGTTAGGACCTGATCCGCTTGCGCGAAGACGACAACAGCAAACCACGTCGTCGCTCACGTCACATGTATTCCACGCGATTCGAGTAACCGCTGCCGCCAGGGGTGCGCCTGCTGCGCGGTCCGACCGAGCGCGCGCCCGCTCGCAATGTGAAACCCACTGGCGCGCCCGTTCATCGGAAAACGACCGCCCGCCCGACTTCCATCCCGCGGGCCGTCGACCGCCGCGCACCAACCGCTTCCCACTCACGGGTCGACAACGAGGCCTTCGTGAACCGTCCCTATGCCCCCACGGTCATCGCCGTCTTCCTCCCTCTCTCCATTCTCGCTGTCGACAACTGTAGCAGCCTGACCGATTGTTCCCGTGAGGAGCCGGCTCCCCACGAGCGTCTCGTTCTTGGGCGACCTGTCGACGCGCGACTTGCCTTTTGCACGGGCAACGATGTCTGGCAGGTTGATCTCCAGACCGGCATCTACCAAGTCGATGTCGTCGCAGAACGAAGCTTCTGGGACCTTGATATCAAGCTTCCGTCTGGACTCGACATCAACGCCCACGCTTGCGCGGAGTTCGAGGCCGACGGCGGATGCACTACACGAGCCTCGGCGGCTGCGTACCGACACCGACAGGTGTCCTTCGACAACCACCAGCCCGGGACCGCCGAAGTCCGCATCAGCAGCGGCGTGTTTTGCGAGGGTCCACTACCGAACTTCAACTGCCCCTTCCAAGACTCAACATACGGCTACACGCTCCGCGTCGACGAAAGGGATGCAGGCGTCTTCGACGCAAGCCCCTGATGGGCGTTCCGCGATGAAGACCTCCGACGCCAAGGCTTCATCAGCCATCAGGCCCCCGCCCGTTCATGCTTCATGCAGCAGCCGACGCGCTTGCCGCACGTCGACAACCACTGCGCCCGCTCGCGCACAACCCATCACCGCGCTCGAGCAATCACTTCCGTGCTTGCCGCGCGCAAGCCGTCCGTCCGGTCCGCGCCGCGCGTTCACGCTTCGTGCAACAGCCGGCGCGCCTGTCGCACGTCGACAACCCCGGCGTCCACCAGCGCTCAACACCATTACGCCTTCGAGCAATCACTGCCGTGCTTGCCGCGCGGAACCGCTGAGCATCGGTCCGTCCAACTACCTCGCTCCTTTCGGGCGACAACACCCACGACCGAAACACCGAATTACACACAAAGGCAGGGCTTGCCGGCTTCGCCGGCAAGCCCGTCTTCTCTGCGTTTCCGGTTGAAGGCGCTCGCTTCGATACCGCGGGGCTGCGGTGAATACTCCATGTCGCTGTGATGGATGGTGGTTGGCTGTGAACACGTCGTCGACAGCCGCATCGTCCGCTGACGCAACAACCAGTTCGACAACACCCATTCGTCGAAGCTGCGCTTGAATTCGCTTACGCGATAATCCTAACAAGCGGTTCCACCCGCCATGCTTGACGCGGCGGCCGAGGGCCGCCGCGTCTGCGCGCGGGTGACCCGCGTGTTAGGCGCCACTGAATACACAGTGGACCCGATTTCGTTTCTTGCGTTTGCGACGGTTGCTCTCGCTACGTCGAGCGCGGCATCTGTCGCTGTCGCTCGCGACGGGCTTCTATCGTCCGCCCAGCGACGCAATCAGCTGCTGCTTTCCTGGTGCATTCCGATCGTGGGTCCGACCGCGGTTCTCGTCATTCGGCGAGCGCTTGCAAGCCCTCAATCCGACCCTCGCGATGATCCGACTGTGAGCGTTCCTCCCGAGATTGAACCACATGCCGCACACCACGTTCTGGAGGACCACAACGTCGACGGCCACGACAGGTGACCGTGGACTCACGCTGCGCGCAGAGCGAAATCGACTCATGAACTCTTTGCTCGATCTTCTCTACTGCCCGCTCTGCGGTTTTGGTCCTTTTCGCGAGCCATGTCGCTCTGTCGATGATATTCGCTCGAGTTACGAAATCTGTGATTGCTGCGGATGCGAGTGGGGCACGGACGACACCGAAGCCTACTTCTGCGACTGGCTTGCCCGAGGCGCTCCTTGGTTCGTTCCGAAGTCGAAGCCCACCGACTGGAACCTGCATCGCCAACTTGCTCGCTCAATTCGACCCTGGCCTCCATTGTCCCTCGACGCTTCCTTTCCGCACCGGGATGAGTAGTCGCAACACGCTCACGCGAACGAAGTCATCGACGCCAGCATCGCTCGCTGGCGCCGAACCATGCCCTGCCGATACTCGCGCCGCTGCGGTGAATGGCCCCTGTCCCAGTGATGGATGGTTGGTGGGCAAAGAAGACGTTGTCGGTCACCAGCTCGGCCGCCGGACCCAAACCCATGCTTCTTCCGATTCTCCGTGGCTGCGGTGGATACTCTTTCTCGCTGTGATGGATGGTGGTTGGCTGGGAAGACGTCGTCGACAACCGCGTCATCCGCTGACGCAACAACCAACTCGACAACACCCATTCTGCGAAGCTGCGCTTGAATTCGCTCACGCGAAATGCCTAACAAGCGGTTCCACCCGCCATGCTTGACGCGGGCGGCCGAGGGCCGCCGCGTCTGCGCGCGGGTGACCCGCGCGTTAGGCCTTCAATTCTTTTGACCGACGACGACAACACCGAATCATGTCGTCGCTCACGTCCTTCCATTTCGCGCGAATTGACAACCTCTGGCGCCTTGGGCTGCGCCTGCCGCGCGGTTCGAGCGACCACTCCCCTGCTCACAGTGGGGGGCTTCTTCGTCCGGTCGCCCTCCCTCCGAGCGCATCCCGCACTCACCGATTTCTCTCGCGCACACCGACAACCCCCGCGCACGCTGACGCAAGACCCAGTCACGTATACGAGCAACCCCTGCCGTGCTTGCCGCGCGAGGACCCATCATGCTGTTGCGCGTCCCGCACTCGCGCATTCACTCAACCTTCGACGCGTTTGCCGCACGTCGACAATCACCTCCACCCCTCGCGCAAAGCCCCGTCACAGGTTCGAGCAATCACTGCCGTGCTTGCCGCTCGGGACCGGTCGACAACGGCTGCAACAAAACACCGAAACAGACACAACGACGAGGGGCTTGCCGGCTTCGCCGGCTCGCCCCTTCATCCCGTTTCCCCGTGCGATACTGCGGAGCTGCGGTGAAGACGCCTTCCCGCTGTGATGGATGGTGGTGGGCTGGGAAGATGTCGTCGACAGCCAGTT